>NZ_SCNC01000021.1:0-78832 GCF_005503635.1 Chryseobacterium sp. 2VB | reverse complement strand
TATGGAAGCATTGTATTCAAAAACAGTAATCTTATTATGAAAAAAAGAAAGATATATTTTGTTTGCCCATCAGTTTCTGTACCTTTTGGGGGTATAAAACAAATTTATAAATATGTAAATATTTTAAACAATCATGGTTATAATGCTACTGTTTTATTAAAAAAAAAGAGAAAAAGAGATAATATCTGGTATCGTGACACAAAAATATCATATCATTATGAACTTTTAAAAAACATAGAAAATAGTAATAATCCTAAAGAACATAAAAATAGTTTTTACGAAAGATTAAAACTGTTCTATAACAATTTATTTTCACATCCCATAGAGAAAGATGCGCTATTTGTTTTTCCGGAAATATATGGAAAATCATTCCATAAAACTATTCCCAATCATCAGTACGTAATACTTAACCAGAATTGCTACTACACCTTTCAGGGGTATGGATTTGATTATAATGAAAAGAATCCTTATTTAGATAAAAATTGTTTAGGAACTATTGTAGCATCAGAAAATGCACAAAAATATTTTAATGTTGTATTTCCTGCTCTTGGTCTATATAGAGTCCGTTTAGGAATTGATACCCATATTTTCAGTTTTGAAAATAAAAAAAAGAAAAAAATTGCTTTTATGCCAAGGAAACTTGCTGAGGATTCTTTACAAGTTATTAATATTTTAAAAGCACGAAAAAAGATGGATGATTGGGAGTTTTTCCCAATTGACAATATGGATGAACAGGAAGTTGCAAAACATTTAAAAGAATCCGTATTTTTTTTAAGCTTCAATCATAGAGAAGGCTTTGGGCTTCCTCCTATAGAAGCTATGTCTTGTGGATGTTTTGTAATCGGTTACTCTGGACAAGGAGGAAAAGAATATTTTAAAGAAGAATTTTCTTGCCTGGTTGAAGAAGGTAACATTATTGATTTTGTTGAAAAAATAGAAAGGCACGCATTAGAATATCATGAGAATCCGACTCTTTTTTCTGAAAAAGGGAAAATAGGGTCACAATTTGTGATGAAAAATTATTCCCTGGAAAATGAAACACAAGATTGGATCGGTACGTGGGAAAAAATAATTTCCCAATGCTAGAGTACGATATTCTTTACAAAAGAATCGTTATGTTAGGACGAGACAAACTGCATAAAAAAAGCTAACCTTTTCGGCTAGCTTTTTTTATACTTAACTTTTTTTTTATTAAATTATTATTTTTTATTTGCCCAAACAACACTACCGTTGTTATTGTAAATCACAATATTTCCATCATTCTGAACTGAAAGTCTTTCAATATTTGATGAGCTTATACCTGTACTGTAAACAGGTTTATGTGAAGAATCATAGACTACCAGATTTCCATCTTCCTGAAAAATAGCGCTTCTTCCACTTCCTGCTGTTGCCGAAGACCAGATATCATTTTTAGTTCCGTTACTATACATTACCAAATTACCATCTGTCTGGAAAATTAAATAATAGTTATAATTTTCAGAAAATATCTTTTGTCCTTTTACAAATCTAAATCCTTTGTAAATATTACCATTATTATAACTTCCTGTATTAGAACCTCCGTTTCCACCGAAATTGTTTCCGTCATAACCTCCCTTAGAAGACCACAAAGCATTTCGTCTCCTGTTATAAATTACAAGATTGCCATCATCCTGCATCTCAAGGTTGGCTGCATTCTTGTTGGTGGTGTTGGTACTGAATAAGGGTCTGTTTGAAGAATTATAAACGACAAGATTACCATCTTCCTGAAAAATAGCCCTTGAACCTTCACCAGGAGTCCTGGAACTCCATTCCGGCTGATTCTGGCTATTATAAACTACCAAATTTCCATCATTTTGAAAAATCAGAAAGTGCTGATCATTTTGGGAATAGTACCTTCTACCCTTTACCAAATTAGTGCCAAGTGTAATATTTTGAGCCATTATACAAATTCCTGCCAATAGCCCAAACATTGCTAATAAATGCTTTCTCATAAGTTTATGTTTTTTATTTCCTTATGTAAAGATAAATAATAAAAATCATACTTCTATTTACTCCATCAAAATTAGTTGTAAAAGAAAAAATCCAACATCAATTTAACATTTGCTTAAGTCCATATATATACACCCTGGAAAAGGAATAATTAACAGCACATTATTATAATCAATGAAGATGAATACAAACAGTAAGGCAGTACTATCTTTTAATGGTAAAAAAATACATCATATTATTTATCATTAAAAACCGTCTCAAAACTGAGACGGCTTGTTGTTATAGAATATCAATATTTTTAATTAATAGGCATAGAATTCAATTCCCTCCTTAATATAACCTGAAGGTGTTACGCTGGATCTTGAATAATAATGATCTTTACCGTTCCAATATTGGTAGATAGGAACTGTATTAGGCTGCTGAGTAGCAAAAGCATTAAACTCGATTCCTTCATCTACATATCCCGGATAATATCCCGGAGTTTTTGTATAGTAATGATCTTTACCATTCCAGTATCTGTAGATAGGAACTGTATTGGGAGCTTTGTACAAGAATGCGTGAAACTCTGTTCCTTCAAAAGAATATCCGCTGTAGCTTCCAGCAATTTTTGTATAGTAATGATCTACTCCGTTATAATATCTGTAAATTGGAATGGTGTTAAATTCTAAATACACTTTATTATCAATCAGATATTGATCTACATAGGCTTTAAGCTGAGCTTTTTTAACAGGGTCTTTTACAAAGTCATAAATAATAATCAACCCGTTGCTACCAAAGTCAACCAAAACAGAATTACTCGCATTTGAGCTCAGTTGCCAGTCGGAAATATTAACTTTAGTATTGGTCTGATCCAGATTTAAATCTCCTACCAAACCTTTTGAAGGATCCCCACCTCTGGTTTTGTAAGTTAACTTTTTAGAAAAATTCATGTGATACTCAGAAGTGTTCACATCATTATCCACATTCACATTAAAGATATTCAGCATTCCTGCCTTTATTCCGATTCTGGCTGCCTTATCACGAGTTTGGCTTGTTGTTTCAGACTGGAATAAAATATCAAGTTTTGCTCCTGTATAAATATCCGTCATTACGTGAGTTCCATAATCCTGAACAATCTGCTGCGGAGTTTTTGTCTGTAAATCCTGAGCAAATTCAGGAGTTATATAATCACCCAGCATATCTGTAGTAGCATTGAATCTTACTCTTTTCTGTTTGATCGTAAGGTTATAACTTCCGTAGATATATTTTGCATCAAACTTATTGTTGGTTGTTACCGCTGAGCCAAAACCTACAGAAAGTATTTTTTTAAACAGTGGAAAATTAACTGTTGCATCCACTTTGGTTGAAACCATTTTGGAATAAGCCTCAGCATTTTCACCATAATCTTCGGAGTACTCCTGAGAATTTGTGTTTTCGCTGATTAATCTGTTGGTTTGCTCCAGTTTAAAGCGATCAATATCAACCACCTTAAAACCGGCAGCTGTTGCATTGGCATACTCACCGGTAACGTTATAACCATGTCCTAAGACATCATAAATTCCGTCTCCCGCAAACTTGGAAGCAGATAAGCGATTACTAGTTTTTGCCGCAGGGCTTTCAGGGGTTATCTCGCTATTCAGCTCCTCCGTTGAACATGAACTCATAAAAAGCATCAGTAAACTACTGAAGCAAAATAAAATTTGTTTTTTCATAGATTATTTAAAAGTTTCAGCAAATATACTATTCCACAATGAGTGAAGTAAGTAAAACGAGATGATACATATCATCATTTAGTGAATTTAATAATTAAATGAAACAACCTTTAATAAAGCACAAAAAATTCACGTAAAAGGGATTTAATAAATAAAATTATTTGCAGAAATAAATTTGATCAGATATAGAAAACAACATTATCATCAATTTAACAACAAGCCAGGCGAAAAAAAACAATCAACGGCTATAAATCATCCCGTAAACGTATAATTTTAAGTAAATTTGCAAAAATTAAAATTGAAATGGAGAAAGTAAGAGTACGTTTTGCTCCAAGTCCTACAGGACCATTACATTTGGGAGGCGTAAGAACCGCATTATATGATTATCTTTTTGCTAAAAATCAAGGGGGAGAATTTGTATTAAGAATTGAAGATACAGACACGGCCAGATATGTAGAAGGAGCTGAAGAATATATTGAAGAAGCTTTAGAATGGTGCGGAATCATTCCTGATGAGAGTCCTAAAAAAGGAGGAAAATTCGCTCCTTACAGACAGTCTGAAAGAAGAGACATCTACGACAGATATACTGAGCAGATCCTGAAGACAGACTATGCTTACATTGCTTTTGATACTGCAGAAGAACTGGATGCAATGCGTGCAGAATATGAAGCGAAAGGTGATGTTTTCTCTTATGATAATAAAACAAGAAACCGTTTAAGAAACAGCCTTGCCCTTTCTGAAGAAGAGGTTCAAAGGTTATTAGACGAAAAGACGCCTTATGTAGTACGGTTTAAAATGCCTGTTGACAGAGTATTAAATCTTGAAGATATTATTCGTGGAAAATTTTCAGTCAATACCAATACTTTAGATGATAAAGTTCTGGTAAAGAATGACGGAATGCCAACGTATCATTTTGCCAACATTATTGATGACCATGAAATGGAAATCTCCCACGTGATCCGTGGAGAAGAATGGCTTCCATCTTTAGGACTTCACACTTTATTATATGAAGCAATGCAGTGGGAAGCACCACAGTTTGCCCACCTTTCTTTAATCTTAAAACCTGAAGGAAAAGGGAAATTAAGCAAAAGAGACGGAGATAAATTCGGATTCCCGGTGTTCCCGCTTGATTTCAAAGATCCTGCTACTGGTGTGATTTCTAAGGGATACAGAGAAAACGGATATCTTCCTGATGCTTTCATTAATATGGTTGCATTATTAGGATGGTCTCCGGCAGATGATAAAGAAATACTTCCTCTGGATGAAATGATCAGGGAATTTGACCTTCACAAAGTACATAAAGCGGGCGCAAGATTCAGCAAAGAAAAATCTGAGTGGTTCAACCATCAATATATTCAGATGAAGTCTGATGAGGAACTTCTTCAGATCCTGAAAAACACAGATCTTGATCTTTCCGGTGTATCGGATGAAAAACTGTTGAAAGTAATTCATCTGATGAAAGAAAGAGCTACTTTCCCGAAAGATATCTATGAAAACGGCAAGTTCTTCTTCGAAGCTCCTGCTTCGTATGATGAAAAAGCATCAAAAAAAGCATGGAATGAAGAGACATCGGCAATTTTAGGTGAATTGGCGACTGCTTTTGAAACGACAGACTTTGTGGCTGAGACATTAAAGCAGACCATGCATGATTTCGCGGAAAACAAAGGATTAGGAATGGGTAAAGTAATGATGCCGTTACGATTATCTTTAGTAGGAGAATTGAAAGGACCGGATGTTCCGGATATTCTGGAAATCCTTGGTAAAGAGGAAAGTATCTCCAGAATAAACAATGCTGTAAATAATTTTAAATAGAATAACCATAATTTTTCATACATTTGAAAGATTTAATTTACTTCAAGAAATGGAATATTTAAGTTTCGAACTTCCTATCAAAGAATTGATGGATCAATACCAGACGTGTTCTTTAGTAGGAGAAGAAAGTGGTGTTGATGTAAAATTAGCATGCAGCCAGATTGAGGATAAGATTTTAGAAAAGAAAAAAGAAATCTATGGAAATCTTACACCTTGGCAAAGAGTACAACTGTCCCGTCATCCGGATCGTCCTTATACATTGGATTATATTAACGGAATGGCAGACAAGGGCAGTTTCTTAGAACTTCATGGAGACAGAAATTTCGCTGATGATCCGGCAATGATTGGAGGATTGATTACCCTTGATGGTCATAAAGTAATGATCATAGGGACTCAAAAAGGAAGAACGACCAAAGAAAGACAGCACAGAAGATTTGGGATGCCAAATCCGGAAGGATACAGAAAAGCTTTAAGATTAATGAAGCTTGCTGAAAAGTTCAATATCCCTGTGGTAACTTTAGTAGATACACCGGGAGCTTATCCGGGGCTGGAAGCTGAAGAAAGAGGACAAGGTGAAGCTATTGCAAGAAATATTTTTGAAATGGTTCAGCTGAAAACTCCAATCTTCACGTACATCATCGGAGAAGGTGCCAGTGGCGGAGCATTGGGAATAGGTGTAGGAAATAAGGTATATATGTTGGAGAACACATGGTATACAGTCATTGCACCGGAAAGCTGCTCTTCTATCTTATGGAGAAACTGGGATCACAAAGAAGATGCAGCCAATGCATTGAATCTTACTCCGGCAGATGCCTTAAGAGAAAAGTTCATCGATGGTATCATTGAGGAACCGCTTGGAGGCGCTCATTATGATCAGGAAACAACCTATCTGAATCTGAAAAATTCAATTTTACAAAATATCAAAGCTTTTTCCAAATTTACAGGACAGGAGCTTGAAACCCAGAGACAGGACAAGTTCATTGCAATGGGTCAGTTTAAAGGATAAAAAATAAAAAAAGGTTAAGAATTTTTTCTTAACCTTTTTTCTTTAGTTTTCTTCTGTTTCTATTCTGCAACATTCAGTGCAATTTCAATATCCTGGGTGATTTTCTTCAAAGAAGAATATTTGGCATCACAAACCATTGTTGTCAGCACATATTCCCCTTTATCTACCAGAATAAAATTTTCTCCTTTGGCAGGTACACTGAGATTATAATATTTTTTACCACTTATCTTTACAATAAGATTGCAGGTAGATCTGTTTTTAATATTGATATATGCTTCGTTTTTATTAATATCATTATTAAAAAGGTGGGTAAGCATTGCTGCTGTTCTTTTATTTTCTTCACTGGGTCCTGCTTTAGAAGTACCGGCACTTTTTGCAGAACTTACTGATACAAAGGCAGTTGTTCTTCTTTCTTCTTTTAAAGCTTCTATAGCAGCTGCTGTATTATTAGAGACAGGTTTTCCATTAGCTGTATATATTTTTTTTGCGGCCATCGTCTTTCCGCTGTTCAATTCATTATTTTTAACGATATTTTCAATTTTTTCTTTGCTGATTGGTTTTATGGTAGGTTTTGCTTCAGGAGAATTCCCTGCCATGATAATATCAATCAGCTTTCTTTTAAAATAGTCTGTTTTAGCATGTCCGGGATTCTGCTTCAAAAAGCCGGCAATTACCCTTGCCTCTTTTGAGATCTCGGCTTCCTGTTCGGTATAGATGATTACCGTTTCCTTTTCAACAACCGCTTTAGATTTTGTTTTTTTCTTTTTTTGAGAAAAACATAGTGCAAAAATGCATATAAATAGAAGGAAGAAGATTTTTTTCATTAATCAAACCTTTAAAATAGTATTAAATATATTAATAACGTGAAAAGTCATTTTTTAGTTTATCATTAAAATCATTATCTTTGCACTGCTCTAAAATTAAGCTAAAAATTAATACTAATCTTAAATAAAAAATAATAGATATTATGTCTTATACACCAGTTGCTGCAGATGTAGCTAAATTAAGAAACCAAACAGGTGCAGGTATGATGGACTGCAAGAAAGCTCTAGTTGAAGCTGAAGGAGACTTCGAAAAAGCGGTAGATATCCTTAGAAAAAAAGGACAAAAAGTTGCTGCTAACAGAGCAGACAGAGAGTCTACTGAAGGGGCAGTAATCGCAAGAGTAAATGAAGACAACACTTTAGGTGCTGTAATTTCTTTAAATTGTGAGACTGACTTCGTTGCTAAAAACGAAGCATTCGTTGAGCTAGCTTACGAATTAGCTGAAATGGCAATCTTCGCTGCTACTAAAGAAGAGCTTTTAGCTACAGATTTCCACGGAATTACTGTTGCTGAGAAATTAGTTGAGCAAACAGGAGTTATCGGTGAGAAAATTGAGATCGGATCTTTCGAAAGAATCCAGGGAGCTTTCTTAGGAGCTTACATCCACGCTGGAAACAAAATTGCTGCAATCACTTCTCTATCTGCAAAAGTAGACGGAGCTGAAGAAGCTGCTAAAGCTGTTTCTATGCAGGTTGCTGCAATGAACCCAATCGCTCTTGACGAAACTGCTGTTTCTCAGGAAACTATCGACAGAGAGTTGGAAATCGAAAGACACAAACTTACTGAAGAAGGTAAGCCTGCTAACATTATCGACAACATTCTGAAAGGTAAAATGCAGAGATTCTACAAAGACAACACTTTGGTACACCAGGATTTCATTAAAGACGGAAGTATCTCAGTTGCTGATTATGTAAAATCTGTAAACGCTGACTTAAAAGTAACAGGATTTGTAAGAGTAAGCCTATAAGCTGACTTTTTCAAGAAATATATGATCCCGGTGAATTTCACCGGGATTTTTTATTAACATTATTTATACCCATCTGTACAATAAACATTTAAAAAAATTAACAAATATAAATAATTCACCCACTAAAGAACTAATAACGATAATCAGGAAGATTAAGCCCAACAACTATTACAAGTTTCATACCCAAGAAGGCTTTTAATTAAAAATAGAAGACTTTTATTTAACATTTATTTAAATTTTATTAAAAGTATTTCATTTTTTATTTTATTTTTGTAGAAATCCTAATTCCATACACATGAAAAGATTTCTACTCAGTTTGGTATTAATTTTTTTGACAATTAATCCACTCTTTGCACAAAGGGATACCGAGCATTGGATTGCTCCTTATTATGACAGTGTTGGAGGGTATAACAATATGATATACCTTTCTACTGATTCACCAACTCCTTTTGATGTAACTATTTACAACAATAATACCGTGGTTACAACCGTTACAATCAGTAAAGGTAATCCACAGACCTATAAGGTTGCCAATAACCTTATTTCCACAGGAACATCTACCGAAGCATTCAATGTGGGTAATAAAGGGCTTTATTTAAAGGCAGCCAAACCTTTTTACTGCAGCTTAAGACTCGCTCAGAGTGTTCATGGGGAAGTAATCACCAGTAAAGGAAAAGCCGGAATTGGAAAAACATTTTTCGTTGCTGCCGCTCCCAACACCAATACCAGCAGTATTCAGAATTTTACGGCAGGTGTCCTTGCTACCGAAGACAATACCAATGTAACCGTATCATGGAATCCAACTGCCGGAGTTGTTTTTATTAATGGAACCCCTACTGGAAATACTCAGACCTTCACTTTACAAAAAGGACAATCTTTCATTCTTGCAGGATCCGGTTCTCAGTCCGGAAATAAAACAGGCTTTATCGGTGCCAAAATTGTTTCTGATAAGCCGGTAACACTGACCAATGGAAGCTGTAATGCCAACTTCTCTGCTTCAACAACCGGAAGTGATCCGGTTCTTGACCAATCAGTTCCGGTTGACAGACTTGGGAATACTTTTGCCATGGTAAAAACAAGATCTACTCAACCTTCATTAAATATGGAAGGAGGCCTTATTGTGGCTACCGAAGATAATACTGAAGTATATTTAAACGGCGGAGGTACTGCTGTTGCAACACTTGCTGCCGGAGAATGGTATAGAATTAACGAAACCAGCTATGTTGCTCAGGGAACATCAGGACATTCAAATATGTTCATTTCCACCACCAAAAATGTATATTTATACCAGTTTATCGGAGTTTTGCAAAGTGATGCTACCAATGGATTCAACTACATCCCGCCATTAAACTGTTTCCTTCCAAGAAAAATTGATGAAATCGGGAAGATCAATGAAATGCCACTTGGCGTGGGAGGAGCCAGCTCTACTCCCAGTGATCTTGTAGTAAAATTGAACATTCTAACAGAGGCTGGTGCTACTGTAATGTTGAATGACGCGCCTCTTCTCCCTGAAGCTGGTCCTTATCCCCTTGCAGGAAATGCCAACTGGGTAACGTATGCCATCAACAGTGTAACCGGAAATATTAAGATTACCTCTACAAAAGCTGTAACAGCAGGTATCAACGGAGGATATAGCTCTGCAGGATATGGAGGTTACTTTGCAGGATTCTCTTCAATCCCTGTTATTGCAAAAAAAACAGGTGAATGTGTTCCGGGAATCGTTCTTGAAGTAGATGATGGATATGAAACCTACCAGTGGTTCCGTGACGGGGTGCCTATCCCGGGTGCTACCAGTTATACGTATACTCCTACACAATCTGGAAATTATACCGTAAAAGTAACCATGGGAACATGTCCTCCTGTGACGACTCCTATTTATAAAGTACAAAACTGTTTAAAAGAAACCACACAGGCTCTTAATGCTTGTTCTACTAAAATTATTACCCCGACGTTTACTTCTTCCACTCAGAATGTGGTTCCAAGTACGGTAGTAATTTTGACTCCTCCTACCAAAGGAACAGCCGTGGTTAATCCAAACGGAACGATCACTTATACACCTAATCCCGGATATCTGGGACCAGACAAAATCGTTTATAAATTCTGCGGAAACTCAGTTGAGTTTACAGATTGCGAACAGGTAACCTTAAACCTTACTGTAGTACCATTCATTGTAACGGATACTTCTATTAAGGCTTGCTGGTATGATGTAGATCCTTATGCTTATTTTGACCTTACCAAAGCAAAGGTAACAGATTATAATGCTGTTACAAAAAAATATTACCGTACTCTGAATGACCTTACTGCAGGTATCAATGCAATCACAACACCAGAAAACTTCCCTTCAACAGGAGGATTTGTATATGTGAAAGTAACTACTGCTGAAGGATGTACGGCAAATGCCAAAATTGAATTAATTGTACTTCCAATTAAAAAGTCTCCGGTCCTTGTAGATCAGTACATCTGTATGGATGCTAAAACTAACCTGGATGCTGGTCCTGGATATGATTCATATCTATGGAGCACAGGAGCTACCACATCAGGTATCAGAGATATAGGTGTTGGGGAATACACCGTAATCCTTGGTAAGAACGGATGCTTCCTTACCCAGACTGTAAAAGTTAAAAAAGTGGAAGATCCGGTAATCCAAACTATTGAGATCAATAATAATACAGCTACTGTCATTGTAAGCGGTGGTAAAGCACCTTTCAAATATGCGGTTGATGGAACTGCTAACTGGCAGGATTCAAATACCTTCACAGGTTTAACAAGAGGTCAGCACACGTTCTATGTAAAAGATTTTTACAACTGTACGCCTATTGCTGTAGAAGTCACAATTCCTAATCTGCTCAATGCAATTACCCCTAACGGAGATAATGTAAATGATTATATAGATTACAGCGAACTGGCTTATAAGGAAAATCTGAGCTTTGTAGTGTATGACAGATACGGAAACATGGTGTTTACCGGAAACCGATTCAACAACTACAGATGGGATGGAAAACATTTTGATAAAAAGCTGGGAACAGGAACATACTGGTACCATATCAGCTGGAATGAATCCAACAAAGAAAAGACTCCAATAAAATATACAGGTTGGATTCTTGTTAAAAACAGAGAGTAATAATTAGTTTAAAACTATATTGAATAAGCCGCGATCAAACAATCGTGGCTTATTTTTATTATATTTCCAAGTAATCAACGCTTTTTATTATTAAATTTGCTATAAATACTAATACTGAATGAAGAAAATTCTATCTTTTTTATTTATATTTTACATTTTCAACTCTGTTTTTGCCCAACTGGACAGGGAACATTGGTTTGCTCCGATGGTAGACAGAACTGGCGCCCCGAATCCTAATCAGAAACTGTATTTATCTACCAGCAGAACGACTCCTTTCCCGGTAAGCATTTACAATAATAATGTTTTGATTGGTACAGTAACAATCAGTAAGAGCAATCCACAGAAATTTGATGTTTTAAGAAATTATATTATTACCACACAGCAGACAGATTTGTTTACTCCTACGACAAAAGGGCTGTACCTTAAAGCAGAATTTCCTTTTTATGCCAACTTAAGATTCTCAGTATTTAATCATGCTGAAATCATTACTTCAAAAGGGATCCCCTCTACAGGACAAAAATTTTATGCAGCTTCCGCTCCCATCACAGTAAGCAATCCTATCTTGAATTTTATGACAAGTGTATTGGCAACTGAAGATAATACATCCGTTACAATTTCCGGATACAGCCCTACCGTTCAATTTTCAAACGGGACGACCGGAGCAACTAATCCAACAATCACTTTCACTTTAAATAAAGGACAATCTTATATTATTGATGGGATTGGGAATATAGCATCAAACTTTGACAGTTTCATTGGTTCAAAAATTACGTCAAACAAACCCATCAATGTTACCAACGGAAATTTTAACGGACAATACGCAGGAAATTTCCCTTCCAGTTCAGATATTTTAATGGATCAGGCAGTACCTGTCGACAGACTTGGAAATGAATTCGCACTCGTAAAAGGTAATGGTCCCATTGACTCCCATATGGAAGGAGCTATTGTTATTGCTACCGAAGACAATACACAGATTTTTGTCAATAATGAAATTCCACCTTTAGCAACCATCAATGCCGGAAAATACTTTGTAATCCCAGATTCAAAGTATATCCTTCAGGGAAACGGACATTACAATTTGTATCTCAAAACATCAAAAAATGCTTATGTGTACCAAATTTTAGCAGGAGACTCCAATATAGGAAATGAAACAGCCACCGGTGGATTTAATTATATCCCTGCTTTGAACTGTTATCTACCGAAGCAAATCAATGAACTTGGCCTTATCAACGAAAATTTTGTTCATTCCAATGGTAATCCCGGAGGGATTCTAAATATTCCAACAAAGTTAAATCTTATCACAGAAAGAGGAGCTACCATTACAGTGAACGGAGCAAATCCACCTGCAATAACCGGCCCATACAATATGACTGGTACAACCAATTGGGTTACCTATGGTATTCCCAATGTAACAGGTACCATTACAGTGGTTTCAGATAAAGCAATTATGGCTGGAATTACTGCCGGAAGTGATGCTGTAGGGTACGGAGGATTTTTTGCCGGCTTTCCTACACAACCTGTAATTCTGCAATCTGGAGGTGGCTGTATTCCGGGGATGGTTCTAACGGTAGATCCTTTAATCTATGATACCTACCAATGGTACAGAAACGGGATTATCGTCCCCGGAGCTACCACATCATCAATCACCCCTACACTACCAGGGTATTATACATGCTCAGTAACAATGGGAAGTTGTGCTCCTTTAGTTACCCAACAGTTTAAAGTCCTGAACTGTACAAAACTAAGTACTAAAACCTACGATGTATGTACCTCGCTGACCATAAGCCCAACATTAAGCAGTTCTACACAAACAACTGCGCCTAATACAGTAGCGATTACAACAGCTCCTACACTGGGAACCACAACAGTAAATGCAACAACAGGAGTTATTACTTATACTGTAAATACGCCCGGAACATCCGGAACAGATACATTCACTTATACATTCTGCGGCAATGATCCTGATTTTCCGGATTGTGAAACAGTTACGGTTACCATCAATATCCAGGCTCTTACAGTAATGAATGCAACATTATTTGCCTGTGATATCAATGGGCAGGGAACCTTCAACCTGACGACAGCAAATATTACCACCAATTCCCCGGTTACCATTACTTATTATCCTACCATGTTGGATGCCCAGAATGAAAATGCAGCAGCTCTGATTAGCAATACAACAGCTTACAATGCACCCAACGGTACCATTGTATATGCCGTCGTAAAAAACAATATCGGATGTAAAAGTATCGCACAAATCACATTATCCCTCTTCAATAAAGCGATTGTACTGGATAACTACAATGGTGTTTTCTGTGATGATAATCTGGACGGAACAGTTACAGTCACACTTTCCAATATAACCCCAATTGTACTTAACAATCCGAATTACTTTACTAATGTAAGATACTATGCCAGTCTTGCAGATGCCAACGCAGGAAACAACAATACCCTTCCAAACAACTGGAGCTATACAGCAACCACTATCATTTACATCAGAGTAGATTCTCCGGACGGATGTGCTTCTGTGATCAAGCCTTTACAGTTCAGTATTGGAGCTAAAGTAACATTAATTACCAAAACGGTTACGGAAAATGTTTGTGATGATGATCTGGATGGAATAAAAAGTGTGAACTTAGCGCAGTTCATTCCTCAGTTTACATTAGACCCCAACATTACTTTCACTTTTCACGCAACATTGGCAGATGCTCAGAATAATGTGAATGCAGTTTCATCCCCGGTTAATATTTCAACTTCACAAACCTACTATATCCGTTTCGAAAAAAATGGAGTCTGCCCGGAAGTAGGCACTCTTAAAATCAACATTAAAGTTCCTAAAAAATCAGATATTTTAACAGATAAAGCAATTTGCCCGAAAACCACTACCACACTTAATGCAGGACCAGGATTTGAAAAATACCTCTGGAGTACAGGAGCTACCACTCCCTCCATTACGAATGTTGCCCCTGGAAATTATTGGGTAGAGCTTACCTTTAATGGCTGTGTTTACAAACAGTATGTGAATGTTAATGAATTGCCGCTTCCTATGATTACGTCTATTGAAATTGATGGAACAACTGTAAAAGTTGGGGCAAGTGGCGGTACACCTCCTTATGAATATTCTTTAGATGGGGTGGTATGGCAGAGTTCCAATATTTTCTACAATGTACCAAGAGGAGCACACAATGTATTTGTAAGAGACTCTAAAATGTGTGAAGATGTTAAAAAACCATTTGCCATTATTAATCTGATCAATACCATTACTCCGAATGGAGACGGTTATAATGAAGTAATAGACTATTCTGCCTTAATGAACAATGATAATCTCGTATTCCGGATCTTTGACCGATATGGTGCAGAAGTTTTCAGAGGAACCCCTGAAAACAGATATATCTGGGACGGAAGAGTGGGCGGCAGATATGTTCCTACGGCTAATTACTGGTACTTTATCACATGGACGGAATATGGCTCCAGCCTGATGATAAAATACACGAGCTGGCTGCTGGTAAAACACAGATAATACGCAAAGCCGGAAGAAAGAGAACCTGAAATTTCAGTAATCTTTTCTTCCGGCTTTTTTTATTGAAATCTCCCATTTTTAAACATATGGCAAGTTTCTAACACTCCTTAACAATTAAATCCCAAAGTTTAATATAACTTTAACCACTATTCTTTATCTAATTACACAGAATTGCTTTATTTCTATGTAATTTTGCGCATTATATGAAGAAACTGTTTACTCTACTGCTATTGGTTTTTCTGGCAAAAATTAATGCACAAATATATTCCGGGGAGGTATTTCTGAGAGACAACTCTATTTTATATCTCAATCAGGTGTATGTCACCAACCTGAATACACAAAAAACCGTTCTCACGGACTACAATGGTAATTTTAATATTCCTGCCAATATCGGGGACGTGATCCGGTTTACCTCTATTGTGACCGAAAGAAAAGACATCAAACTGACTCCTCAATCTATGGAGCAGAAAAATCTGGTTGAGCTCAAAATTGCGTATTACGAAATTCAGGAAATCGTTCTCAGCAGGTTTAAACCTACCGGAAATCTGCGGTATGATGTAAACTCTTTAAGAAAAGAAGACAAAGCATACGCTCTAAAAAAAGTAATTGGTCTTCCTGAACCAAAAGGTGACGGAACACCTCCGGAACTTCCTGTTGCCGGGCTACGGGATGGTGGGCTTACCTTCAGCCTGGAAAGCATCTATGATATTCTTTCCGGAGAAAGAAAGAAAAAACAGCGTTATCAGGCTTATGAAAGAATGAACAGTTCTATAGCACAGATTAAAAATTATCTGGGTAAAGATTATTTCACAAAATTTAAAATACCGGAAAACTTAATTGATAACTTTCTTCAGTTTGTGTATTCCTCAGAAAATATCCAGGCTTATGTTTTGGCGGGTAACTTTGAAGCAATAAAAGTTCCTATTGAAAAATATCTTCCTATTTATCAGAAAAGGTTAAGAAGCTCACATCTTCAGGAAGTTGTAGGCAGCAATTAATAAAAGAATCATTTGAAATATTTTATACCTCATGTACATTACATGGGGTATTTTTTGTTGAATGGCTGAAAAACAGCAATGATGCTTCATTAGAGCAGCAACACTATGGATTATTCAACTTTTAGAACATATTATTCTTTAATATTCAAAAATATGTTTAATTTTATCTCACAAACAAGTGTTTAAAATAAAAACACTGGTATTTCGTTATCAAAATAAAAACTAACCGATCCGTGAAAGCAAATTAAAAGAGAAACACCAAATTTCTAACTTAATATGAATTAATGAAAAAAGTACTTTTACTTCTTTGTTGTATGTTTTTCGTTACTATGTCTTCTCAAAAAAAAGGGAAAGACTACAGTGATATTTTGAAAAGTAAGAATATTTACGAGATCAATGCTTTTTTACGGGATGCCCATCCTGATGATCCCCGAAGGTCCGTTCTTAAACCGAGGGTTATGGAAATGATGAAAGAGTATATCAAAAATGCACATCCTGCTGATCAAAAAGTAAAAGATATGCAGGAAATGCTTGCTATGCTACGGAGAAGACCTTCTACCAAAATTACTTTTGATGAAATGAATGCCATCATCAAACAAAAACAGATTGCAAAATATAAAGCTGAGCTTGCGGCAAAACAATCTACTACGGTGTATACGCCCAGCACTGCTCAAAATACATATGTTGTAAATGCTGCTGCCAACACTGCCGTTCCCAATACTGAAGCAGAAGAATTCAACATGCTGATGGCTGTATCTCCTGTAGAACATAAAAACAGAACTGTAAAGATCCTGAATTCCTTATTTGATAATGATCCCAATACTAAAGAATGCATCGTTTTGATACAAAATAAATCAGACTGTAATATCATTGTAAGAATGGAAGGTGTAGGAACTACCAAATACAGGCTGGCCGTTCCTGCTCAGGGTGAAGGTTCCATTGTGATAGATAAAGGGCAATATCTTTTCACCAGCCTGGTTTGCGGGGCTCAATATGCGTCGCAAAAAACAATTGAAAGGCCAATTATGGTGGCTTTAGGAAGCCATTAACAGAAACCAGGAACGAATGATCTCTATGTCTTTTACTACCAAAAGACATAGAGACTCCATAAATTTTCACTATTTTTGCACTCATTTTATAACTCAATGGGCAAGAATAAATTAGCAAGATTTGCAGAAAACAAAATATTACCGAATGTCATTCAACCAACAAGAGAAGATGCTTTGAATGGTTTCGAACTTAAAGGAAAATGGAGAGAAAATTTCTTTAAAAATGACAATCCTATTGTACTGGAGCTGGGCTGCGGAAAAGGAGAATATTCTGTAGGACTCGCAAAAACATTTCCTGAAAAAAACTTTATCGGGGTTGATATTAAAGGGGCAAGATTTTGGTTTGGCGCTAAAGAAGCTGTAGAAAACAACATGACTAATGTAGCTTTTCTGAGAACTCAGATAGAACTTGTAGATTATTTCTTTGCAGAAAATGAAGTAGATGAAATCTGGATTACATTCCCTGATCCACAGATTAAATACAAAAGAACAAAACACAGATTAACACATCCGGATTTTTTAAACCGATATAAAAAGTTTCTGAAGCCAGGAGGTATTATCCACCTGAAAACCGATTCAGAATTCCTGCATGGGTATACGCTGGGATATTTACAGGGAGCAGGTTATGAGATCATTTCTGCTCATCATGATATCTATGGCGCCCCGGAATACGACCCAAATACGGAGCATTTGAGAGATATCAAAACGTATTATGAAGAGTTATTCTCAGCGAAAGGGAAAACCATAACTTACATCAAATTCCGGATAAGCTGATGAAATAAAAACCTGATGAAAAAAAATTTTTTAACGATTTTATTCTTCACTTTTCTTATTGCCGGCTTTGCGCAGGCTCAGAAAAGCAGTAAAGATATTCTAAAGAGCACGAATATTAAAGAAATTGAAGAATACCTAAAGAATGCACACCCTGATGATCCCAAAAGAACTGTGCTGAAGCCTAAGCTTATTGCTTTAAAAAACTCTGAATGGACAAAGGGAGCCCGTACTGCCAAACCTATGGAAGCAAGGCCTGTTATCTCCGATATCCCTAAAAGCATTATGAGAAACCCTAATTCAGATGATGCTGAAGAGTTTAAAAAACTTATCGCAGAGACTTCTGCTGAACATAAGGAGAAAACAGTGAAGCTTCTGAATGCAATGTTCAATGAAGATATTACACGCAAGGAGGCTATACTCTTATTTAAAAATAATTCTGATTGTAATATTGTATTGAGAGTTGAGGGAAAAGACTTCTATAACCTCGCTGTTCCTGCCCACGGAGAAAATTTTATTGTGATCAATAAAGGTTCATACACGCTCAGCAGTAATATTTGTGATATAAAATATTTCTCCCAGAAAGATATTAAAAAAAGTATATTTGTAACGGTGGACAGCCCGAAAATGTCCGAAACGCAAGCCAGTGCAATCAAAAAGGATGAGGTTCAGAAAAACAGGCCATCAAACAAAAGAAAAAACAAAAAATAAAATAGTATGAAAAAACTATTAGTTTTTGCCGGAGTTTCAGTAATCTTTGCCGGTTGTAATGTAAATTACGGCGGTTATCCGGGAAGAACCTCCTATCCTGCCGGTAACTCAACAGGCAACAGAGCCAATACAGAAAGAGAATATAATGAACTTATAAAGACCTACAAGCCGGAAACAGCTGAAGTTCTGAACGACCTTCTGAATAATGATGATCCGAAGAATCCCAGGACTTCTATTTCTGTAGAAAACAAATCTCCATGCAATATGGTGCTTACGGTAAGCGGGGGTAATTTCTTCAAGAAAATCCCCATTGGGGCAGGGAAAATTGGATATACCATGGTTCCGAAAAATCAAAATTACAGATTATCGGGTATTCTTTGCAACTCGGTATACCAGTCTACAAAGTTTATCACAACTTCTTATTCTATAAAACTTTCAAATTAAGATATAACCAGCAGAAATTCTGCTGGTTTTTATTTTAATGAATATTCTGACCCTTTATTAAGGCTTGCAGAAACAAATACACTTAAAGCGGAGAAAACATAACATCAAAAATAAGAATCCAAAGAAATGATTTCTGATATAAATAAAAAAACGCTGGATCGAAATCCAGCGTTTTTCCTATATTAAAGAAAATCTTCAATTATTCCGCATCGAAATCAGCATCTGTATCAGCAGATACTTTTTCTCCTTCTTCTTTAGATTTTTCTTTATCAGCTTTTCTTTGAGACTGACCTTCTTTGATAGATTCAGAAACTACGCTAAGGATCATATCAATAGACTTAGAAGCATCATCGTTTCCTGGGATAACGAAGTCAACTTTTCTAGGGTCAGAGTTTGTATCAACGATACCGAAAACTGGAATACCTAATTTCTTAGCTTCAGTTACCGCGATGTGTTCTCTCAAGATATCAACTACAAATACAGCAGATGGAAGTCTTACCATGTCAGCGATAGAACCTAAGTTCTTCTCAAGGTTAGCTCTTTGTCTGTCAACTTGTAATCTTTCTTTTTTAGATAAAGTTTCGAACGTACCGTCTTTTTTCATTTTGTCGATAGCATTCATCTTCTTTACAGCCTTTCTGATAGTAACGAAGTTCGTTAACATACCACCTGGCCATCTTTCTGTAATATAAGGCATATTAAGTTCAGAAGCGTGTTTTGCAACTACTTCTTTCGCTTGCTTCTTAGTAGCTACGAAAAGAACTTTTTTACCTGCAGAAGTTAATTTTTCTAAAGCGTTGCAAGCTTCATCCAATTTAACTGCTGTTTTATGTAAGTCTACAATGTGAATACCGTTTTTCTCCATAAAAATGTATGGAGCCATATTTGGATTCCACTTTCTGGTCATGTGACCGAAGTGTACGCCAGCCTCTAAAAGGTCTTTTACATTTGCTTTTGCCATGTTTTCTGTTTTTGTTAGTTTACTTTCCGTCTTTTAAACAATCAACAACTTCTTTAGATGGGAGAAGCGTTTGGATGCTAAACGTAACGGGCAATTGGCGGTCTGCTTTTTGCTTTTGGCAATGGGCTTTTCGCCGAGATTAAGTTTAAAAAAAATTTAATACATTCCTGTAGCCAATAGCCATAAGCCATCTGCCAACGAGAAATCTTAACGTTTTGAGAATTGGAATCTCTTTCTTGCTTTTTTCTGACCTGGCTTCTTTCTTTCCACCATTCTTGCGTCTCTTGTAAGTAAACCAGCTGGCTTCAATGCTAATCTGAACTCAGCGTTGATTTCGCATAAAGCTCTAGAAATACCTAATCTGATAGCTTCTGCCTGACCTGTATTACCACCACCGAATACGTTTACGGTAACGTCATACTGACCAACAGTCTCAGAAAGGATAAACGGTTGGTTTAATTTGTAAACCATCACGTCTGTAGAGAAATATTCTTTAGCATCTTTACCGTTTACTGTAATAACACCAGAACCTGGTTTTACATAAACTCTAGCTACAGAAGTTTTTCTTCTTCCGATTTTGTGAACTATAGACATAATTAATTATTTAAATTCGTTAACATTAATTGTTTTTGGCTGTTGAGCTTCATGTTTGTGCTCAGTTCCTTCATATAAGTAAAGGTTCTTAAGGATAGCAGCTCCTAATCTGTTTTTAGGTAACATACCTTTTACAGATTTCTCTAATACCTTTAAAGAATCTTTCTTCTGAAGTTCAGCCGCAGTCATAGACTTCTGTCCACCAGGATATCCTGTATGCCAGATATAAGTCTTATCAGCCCACTTGTTTCCGGAAAGTGTAATTTTCCCAGCATTCAAAACGATTACGTTATCACCACAATCTACGTGAGGTGTGTAGTTCGTTTTGTGCTTACCTCTCAAAATCTTTGCAACCGTAGAAGCTAATCTACCTAACGGCTGTCCTTCAGCGTCTACCACAACCCATTCTTTATTAGCAGTAGCTTTGTTCGCTGAAACAGTTTTGTAACTTAATGTATTCACACGTTTTAGTTAAAGATTAAACATAATTTACCCCTAAAAGGGTGTGCAAAGGTACAAATTATTTTTGTAACCCAAAAACATATTTTATTTAATCTATATAATCCATGTGTTATACCCCTCTATCAATAGATTTTAACATTATTTACAATTTGGCATAAAACTTGCGAACTTATGAGCCGGTGAAAAAAAACACTTCGAAGATTCTAAAAACACAATGAAACAGCAAAGAGTTTATTCCCTCAACTCTTTCTTTTTATTAAATTTACTTTAAAGATTTCCGTAAAACACCTGGATATAATTATAATTTCATTGAAATATTTATATTTGCGTTAATCATATTCTATATCCATGAGTCACGGAAAACTAAGAGAAGACAAAACCTGCCTGAACTGCGGGCATCAGGTTGAAGAAAGATACTGCCCTCACTGCGGACAGGAAAATACTGAAAGACGGCAGCCCTTTTATTTTCTTTTTACCCATTTCATTGAAGATTTCACGCATTATGATGGCCAGTTCTGGGGAACTGTAAAAAACCTGTTATTTAAGCCTGGTAAACTGACTAATACTTATCTTGAAGGGAAAAGACAGAAGTTTGTACCCCCTGTAAAGCTTTATATTTTTGTCAGTTTCATTACATTTTTTGTGTTTGCCCTTTTTCCTATGGTTAATATTGGTTCTTCGAAAGAGAGAAATACCGGAGAAAATGGCAAGACGAATCTTCTGAAAGTCATGAAGCCTGTTGAAAAACAAAAGCTGATAGACAGTATAAAAGCAAAAAAACATCTGAATGGGGAAGACTCTCTTGCCATTGAAGGACTGAAAGCAGTTCCCGACTCTTCTGAAATAGAAGATATCATTGACATGGACAAAAAGATAGATCCGGATGTCAGTTTTGGTGAATACAAAACCCGAAAGGCTTATGATTCGGCTAAAGCCAAAAATCCGTCATCTCTTACTTTTATTGAAGCCCCAATTGTTCACAAATTCTTTGAACTTAAAGAAAAAGGGGTGAAGAAAAAAGAGATTATGGCCGGTATGGTAGAAAAGTCTTTCCACAATCTTCCCAAAGCACTTTTTATCTACCTTCCTCTTTTTGCATTCTTTTTATGGTTTTTCCATAGTAAGAAAAAATGGTGGTATTTTGATCACGGAATTTTCACGCTGCATTACTTCTCATTTTTACTGCTCACCATCTTATTCATTTTCTTACTCTCCAAATTAGCGGGTCTCACAGACCTCTGGCCGGTTAATACCATTTTGTATTTAGCAATATCAATCCTGTCATTGTACACGATGGCCTATTTTTTTATTGCCCACCGGCGCGTTTATCGTGCTCATGGTTTGGTAAGCATTATTGTCGGGATGATATTATTCACCATTAACTTTATTGCCTTCATGTTTTTACTGCTGGGTCTTGCCCTGATCAGTTTCATGATGATTCATTAATAAAAAAAAAGAGACTGTCGTATCGGACAGCCTCTTTTTTATTTATTTTCTCAGTGACTTTGTTGCCCTGAAACTTGCGATGACATAATAGGCCACAAATACCATGGAAAACTTCAGTATAGATGGAATAGCCAGTTCAAGTTTAAAAATTAAAGTACCTGCCCCAACCAGTATAGCCATCACTACAAAAGATAGCCCCAGCTTTTTAGCCAATGTGAAATCCGGAGTATCCAAATAATAAGCAATACCCCAGGCAGCACCAAAAGCAACGGCATAATATAACTCCAAACCGATGTTTTCTGAACTTAAAAAGAAATAATTAATCAGGAAGCTTACTACAGTTCCCAATGCGAAATATATCAACGCTTTTTGCATGTCTGTAAAAATATGCTGCAAAAATAGAAAATTTAATTGTGGCGCAGAATCATTGGAACTATTTAATTATTGGATAAAAGACTGCTTTTATATTTTAAAGCAATACAAAATCACCCAAAAAGGTAATTGAATACCAATATTACAAATTATACATTTGAAATAGAATTAAGAGCTGAATCCACAAACCCAAAAGTCAACAGACATGAAAAAAATCCCTCAAAAAACAGTAAAAATCACTCACTTTAAAGAAAATAATGTTGAAGTGAATGTAATCATCAGTGCCAACACACAATTTGGCGACCCTCATTTTATCATTAATGGAAAGAGAATAGATGATAATAATTTAAATGACGATAAATTCTCTTTCACCATTCCAAAAGCAGATTTAGCATCAGATCATTTACTTTTCGCAACTTCTTTCAATATTAATATGCAGGTAAATCATCTGCAGATTTTAATCAATACATGCAGGATAAAGTTTGAATTTCCTCAGATTCCTTCCAGGAATTTTCATTTCAATCCTTTTGAAGGTAAAACCACTGATGATTTATCCGGTAAGTTTATCTATGGTGTTTATAAATACATAAAAGTTGAGCTATGAAAAAGATAGTACTACTAGCAGCGCTGATGTTAAATATAACATTATCGTTTGCTCAAAGCAAAGAAATCAGTGCAGAGTTAAATAAACTCGAGCTTTCCAATGCACCAAGTGTAATGCTTCTCGGCTTGGCAAGTTCTGATCTGGAGACCCCGAAATCAAAAAAGGCTTTTATGTCCAGTATTGTCAATTCATTCAGCGAAAATGAAGGTCTTCCCAACGCCTATGCTGTAGAACTTACTCCCACTCATTTATTTCCCTTGACAGAAATGGATGCATTGAAGTATGCCGGCATTAAAACGATCAAAAACGCTGACCATACAGAAGAGTATAGAAATAATATTTTCAGTGAAGCCAAAAACGTTTCCGTCTCATTTGCCTTTCTGAGAAATTATAAAATTGAAGATCTTAATACGGAAAATCCCTCGGTCTCTTTTTCTTTGAGAACCACTGTGTTTAAAGTAAGGAATAAAAAAAATATAGAGGCTATTGCGGCTTCAAATAATAATATTTCCAGAGAATTAACCGATATTCAAAGAGAATTTGAACAATCACCCAAGTTCATGGATATTATGAAATCCGATATAAGTCAAAGCGAAAAGGAAGAAAAACTTTCAAAGGCACAAGATGACTTTGTCACAGATTACTATAAAACCGAAACTGAAAAATATAAAAAGTACCTGGACGAAAAACCTGCTTTTCAGCTGGATGTCGCTTCTGCCTACAGTACTTTCTTTTTAGACAATCAGTTTAAGAATAATCAATTCGGGAAATTAGGATTCTGGATGACCATGAGTTCCGGGATCAATCTGGAAAGAACAAAAACTCCACAGAAAAAAGAAGATCAAAACAATGAAAAATCAAAAGTAATCATCAAAGAAGCCTCCACCACAGATGCTTCAAAAATTGAGAAAAGATTAAATTTCTATGCCGTTGCGAGATACATGCAGGATAAAACGGTTTATGATGCTGCCAGCGGATTCAGCAGGACTGATAATTATGATTTCGGTGGAAAAATAGAGCTTGTATACAACAGATTCTCTATTGGTTATGAGTTCATCTACAGAAGCAGCGATTTGGATGACACCTACCGTTCCAATGGAGTAATCAACTATAAAGTGTCTGACAGTGTGTATATCAATGCTGCCTTTGGAAAAAATTATGGTGACAAGAATAATCTTATTACATTTTTAGGATTAAACTGGGGGCTGGACAGCAAAAGAAAAACACTTTTTTCAGAAAAATAATAATACAGATCATTTTTTATGAAATAAAGACTAAACTTCATGACACAAAAGAAAAAATGTCAGCGGGTTATTATCTGCTGACATTTATATTTTTACAGAATAGTGTAGTAATCTGTAAAATACAGACCTAGCCTCTAACAAAGTATTTCGAACTTAAAAAACAATTATCATAAACGTTTAAAAATCAGAATTTTATCCTACAATACGAGGTTTTTATTTTATTGCTATATTTGAGAACTTAGAAACTGTCTAGAATTTTTATGGAAACCCAAAAATATACTCCAACCAACAAGGTAAGAATCGTAACTGCTGCCTCATTATTTGATGGGCACGATGCTGCGATCAATATTATGCGTCGTGTCATTCAGGGAACAGGATGCGAAGTGATCCACCTGGGACACGATAAATCAGCAGAGGAAGTTGTAAATACAGCCATCCAGGAAGATGCCAATGCTATTGCATTAACTTCATATCAGGGAGGTCACAATGAATATTTCAAATATATCTATGACCTTTTGAGAGAAAAAAACTCACCGCAGATCAAAATTTTTGGCGGCGGAGGCGGTGTAATCCTTCCGGAAGAAATCAAAGACCTTATGTCTTATGGTATCGACAGAATTTATTCTCCGGATGACGGCCGTGAGCTTGGGCTTCAGGGAATGATTGATGACCTGGTACAACGATCAGATTTTGCAACAGGAAAAGATGTTACAGCAAAAGATCTTGATGATATCAGCTTTGAAAACCCTTCAAGCATTGCACAAATTATCTCAGCCGTTGAAAACTTTTCAGAGGAAAAACCTGAGCTTGTAAAAGCTATTGACGAAAAGTCTAAAGACCTGACTATTCCAATCATTGGTATTACAGGTACCGGAGGAGCAGGTAAATCTTCATTAACGGATGAACTGGTAAGGCGTTTCTTACGTTCCAATACAGACAAAAAAATCGCTATTATTTCCATTGACCCTTCGAAAAAGAAAACCGGAGGTGCTTTATTGGGAGACAGAATCCGTATGAATGCAATCAATGATCCAAGAGTTTATATGCGTTCTATGGCAACCAGAGAAAACAACGTTTCTGTTTCTCCATTTATTCATTCTGCACTGAATGTATTAAAACTGGCTCATCCGGATGTCATCATCCTTGAAACTTCGGGAATCGGGCAGTCTGGTTCAGAAGTTTCTGATTTCGCAGATGTTTCCATGTATGTAATGACTCCTGAATATGGAGCATCTACTCAGCTGGAAAAAATCGACATGTTAGACTATGCGGATCTGGTAGCATTGAATAAATCTGACAAACGTGGAGCACTGGATGCTCTTCAGGCCGTAAGAAAACAGTTCCAGAGAAACCATTTGCTATGGGAAAGCCCATTAGATGATATGCCGGTGTATGCTACCAAGGCGTCTCAGTTTAATGATCATGGAACAACAGAATTATACAACAGATTAATTTCAAAAGTAAACGATAAATTCTCCGGATTGAATCTAAAAACTTTTGTTGAACAGGAAGTGACAGAAGAAGTAACGATTATTCCTCCAAAAAGAGTCCGTTACCTTTCTGAAATTGTTGAAAACAATAAACAATACGACATCAATATTGAGAAACAGGCTGAACTGGCCAGAAAAATGTATCATATTGAAGGCGTAAAAAATATCATTTCCAATGAAGCTCTGGATGCTGAATACCAAAAGGCGGAAAAAGAGCTGCAACAGGAAAATATCGATTTCCTGAAGACCTGGGATGATACAAAAAAAGCATTCCATGCAGAGTTTTATTCTTATTTCGTAAGAGGAAAAGAAATTAAAGTTGAAACTTCTACTGAGTCTTTATCTCACCTGAGAATTCCTAAAATTGCATTACCAAAATACAATGACTGGGGTGATCTGATCAGATGGAAAGGCCAGGAAAACCTTCCGGGAAGCTTCCCTTATACGGCAGGTATTTATCCGTTCAAAAGAACCGGTGAAGATCCGACAAGGATGTTTGCAGGAGAAGGAGGCCCTGAAAGAACCAACAGAAGATTCCATTATGTTTCTGCAGAAATGCCTGCAAAACGTTTATCTACAGCATTTGACTCTGTAACCTTATATGGCCAGGATCCTGCTTTACCACCGGATATTTATGGTAAAATCGGGAATGCGGGAGTTTCTATTGCAACACTGGATGATGCTAAGAAATTATATTCCGGATTTGATCTTGTCAACGCACTAACTTCGGTTTCAATGACGATCAACGGTCCTGCACCGATGCTGTTGGCCTTCTTTATGAATGCTGCCATCGATCAGAATGTTGAAAAATATATCAAAGAAAACGGTTTAGAGTCTAAAGTAGAGGCTAAGCTTAAGGAAAAATTTGACGATAAAGGGTTAGAAAGACCTAAATATAACGGCGAACTTCCTCCATCCAACAATGGTTTGGGATTACAGCTTTTAGGATTAACCGGTGATGAAGTGATTCCTGCTGATGTATACGCAGAAATTAAAGCTAAAACAATTGCTACGGTTCGTGGTACTGTTCAGGCGGATATCTTAAAAGAAGACCAGGCGCAGAACACCTGTATTTTCTCTACAGAATTTGCCCTAAGATTAATGGGTGATGTTCAGGAATATTTCATCAGAGAAAAAGTAAGAAACTTCTACTCTGTTTCTATTTCGGGATACCATATTGCTGAAGCAGGAGCCAATCCGGTTTCCCAATTGGCATTCACACTGGCCAACGGGTTCACTTATGTTGAATATTATTTAAGCCGTGGAATGGATATCAATGATTTTGCACCGAACTTATCTTTCTTCTTCTCCAACGGTATCGATCCTGAATATTCAGTAATCGGACGTGTGGCAAGAAGAATCTGGGCAAAAGCGATGAAATTAAAATACGGAGCAGACGAAAGAAGTCAGATGCTGAAATACCACATCCAGACTTCGGGACGTTCACTGCACGCTCAGGAAATTGATTTCAACGATATCAGAACCACGCTTCAGGCACTGTATGCGATCTACGATAACTGTAATTCACTTCATACCAATGCTTATGATGAAGCGATCACTACTCCTACAGAGCAGTCTGTAAGAAGAGCGATGGCAATCCAGTTAATCATCAATAAAGAATTAGGATTGGCTAAAAACGAAAATCCGCTTCAGGGGTCATTCATCATTGAAGAATTAACGGATCTTGTAGAAGAAGCTGTATATACGGAATTCGACAGAATCACAGAAAGAGGCGGTGTTCTCGGAGCGATGGAAACGATGTATCAGCGTTCAAAAATCCAGGAAGAATCAATGCATTACGAATGGCTGAAACATACCGGTGAATATCCTATTATCGGAGTGAATACCTTCTTAGGAAAAGATGGTTCACCAACCGTTTTACCGGGAGAGGTTATCCGTTCTACGGAAGAGGAGAAACAGGCACAGATTGAGTCTCTTCACAACTTCCAGCAGGCCAATGAAAATAAGTCTGAGGAAGCTTTAAGAAAACTTCAGCATGCAGCCATCAACCAGCAAAACTTGTTTGAAGTGATGATGGATGCTGTAAAATACTGTTCTTTAGGACAAATTACCAACGCTTTATTTGAAGTGGGTGGTAAGTACAGAAGAAATATGTAAGCTTATACAGCAAACATCTTTTATATAAAACCTCAAAGGATTTCTTTGAGGTTTTTATTTTTAATGTGAAAAAATGCTAATTTTTGATAAGCAGATTGATAATGTTTGTTAAAAATTAAAAATAAACTATCTTGACCCTATATATTTGTCATCAAAAAATTCGAATGAAAACATGTATTAAAATTATTTCGGTGTTTGGTCTTTTTGTGGTATTAAGTTCTTGTAAAACTACTCCTGTGGAAAATGCTCACAAAAGCGATATGGCTAGAAATGCTGAAGAATTACAAAAAAGAGAACAGACAGAAAAGGAAAAGCTTGATATTACAAGCCCCCAAAATAACTACGGAAAGCCCGTTTCAAAATAAGAAAATCTCCCTACTTTTGGGAGATTTTTATTTTTACAATGAAACCAAAAGCATTATTCAACTGGAGCAGCGGAAAAGATTCTTCCCTTGCTCTTTATAAAATACTAAAGGAGGATCAATATGAGATTTCTACACTGCTTACCAGCATCAATCAGGAATTTCAAAGGATTTCTATGCATGGAGTTCATGTATCGCTTTTAGAAAAACAGGCAGAAAGCCTTGGGATTTCTTTGATCAAAATGGAACTTCCCAAAGAACCATCCATGGAAGAATACCAACAGATCATGAGTAAGACAATGACTGAAATTAAGGCTCAGGGCATTACCCATTCCATTTTCGGAGATATTTTTCTGGAAGACCTGCGAAAATACAGGGAAGACCAATTAAATGCTATCGGTATGAAAGCCTTATTTCCCCTATGGAAACAAGATACAACTGACCTCATCCGTGAATTTTTAGATCTTGGCTTTAAAACGATTGTAACGTGTGTGAACGGATCTTTTCTTGATAAAAGCTTCGCCGGAAGGATTATTGATCAGCAATTCATTGATGACCTTCCTGAAAATGTAGATCCGTGCGGAGAAAACGGAGAGTTTCATACCTTTACTTTTGATGGACCTATTTTCAAAAATCCTGTTGAATTCAAAATCGGGGAAACCGTCAAAAAGACTTATCCTAAGCCTAAAACAAGTCCTGAAGAAGAAGACGGAGAATATGTTTTCTGGTTCAGTGACCTGATATTAAGATAAACCTGTGAGCTTCCGTCCACAGGTTTTTTCAATATATTTTTTTTCTCAGCAATTCCCTTATTCATAACATTGAAATATTCCACAAAAGCTGATTAAATCTATATAAAGTTGTTCCAGCAGCCTGTCCTAGCACGCAATTTGCTTCTCTTAATGCTCTTCAGGATATTTTAGTATCTTTAAGAGTATAATCATCATTTAAAAATACAACACCTGTGATCAAAAATTTATTATTCCTGTCTTTTTTCTGTTTTTTATTTTCCTGTACAACAACTGAGGGTCCAAAAATTACCCCGGTTGATAAAAAAGCAATTATAGATTCCACCATCTCGGCTTTTCAGAAAACACTTTTGGAACAACAGATTGATTCTGCTTTTAAAAAGTATCATTTCAATGGGAGCATTGCCGTTTTTAAAGACACCATTCCTCTTTACAGAAGAGAAAACGGATATTCTGATTTTAAGAAGAAAACTAAAATTGACAGCAATACCATTTTTGCGATAGGATCTGTGAGCAAACAATTTACCGCTGTTTTGATCTTACTTCAGATGGAGCAGGGAAAACTGAATGTGACAGATAAGGCTTCAAAATACCTGAAGGAATTTCAGATCAAGGAATATGAAAACATTACGATTCACCAACTCTTAAACCATACTTCGGGATTAAATCTGATGGGTGGAAAGCTGATGTTTAAAAGCGGATCAGATTTCTATTACTCCAACGATGGTTTTAATGCACTTGGAAAAATTGTGGAAAAAGTCTCGGGAAAATCCTATCATGAAAATGCATTGGAACTTTTTAAAAGAACAGGGATGACTCACTCCTCAACAGGAGACATTTTCAAAGGAAATAACTTTGCCAATGCTTATGTTGGGACACCTTCCAAGTTCTCAGAAGTTCCCAATATGCCGAAAAGATTAGGCGGATCAGAAATCGGAACACCTGCCGGAGGAATACTGTCTACCATTGAAGATCTTCATTTGTGGAATAATGCTCTGTACAGCGGGAAAATTCTAAAACCCGAAACGTTGAAGCTCTTCATGGCCAAAAGTGCGGAAAGACACCATGCTATCTTTGGGAAAATGGGTTATGCTTACGGAATTATGCTTAACATCGGCCAGCCCAATTCCTATTTCCACAGTGGTTATGTAAAAGGTTCTCCTTCTTTAAATATTTATTATCCGGAGACCAGAACTTCCGTAATCATTCTTTCTAATATTGCTGATGAAGAAAGAGGAAAGGGAGCGATCTTCAGACCTCATATTGAAGTAAAAAAGATCACTGATCATCTTGAGAATACGCTTACACAGCTCAGGATAAAACATTAATTTCCGGAATTTTAAAAAGACTAAATTACCGTATGAAAAAAATGTATTTCATTGCAGTTTATCCTCCGCAGGAGATTATTGAGGAAATAAAAGTCTTTAAAAAAGATCTGGCAACCAATTATGCCAATTCCAAGGCTTTGAAAAATGAAGCACATATTACGCTCTTCCCTCCCTTTTCAAGAGAAATTGAGCTGGAGGAGGATATCCATATTGCTTTTCAGAAGATCAATACGGACATCAGACCTTTTGAAATAGAACTGGATGGTTTTGGAAGCTTTCCCAATCCTAAAAATCCTGTCCTCTATATTCAGCCCAAAGAAAGTAGTCAATTAACAGAACTTTATCATAGGGTAAAAGAGCGTTTTAATTTCGCAAAGTATTCGTTTAATCCGCATATGACTGTAGGATACAGAGATCTGGCCTGGGAAAATTATCTTAAAGCCTGGGAAAAATATGAAAACATGGAATACAAAACTAAATTCTTAGTAGATAAAATAATACTTCTTCGCCATGACGGACGGTGGGTACCCATAGCAGAGAAAAAACTGGAAAAATAAAACCGGCTCCCAGAGCCGGTTTCGTGTAATTATTCTTTAATGATTTTCTGAGAAATGATCAGGTTTTTATTTTCTTTTACATTCAACAGATACGTACCTGCCGGATAGTTTTTAATATCAACCCGAATTGCAGAATCATTCAGTTCAAATCTGGATGGAATAAGTTTTCCTGAAGCGTCATACACTTCTACTTTTACATCTTTTGAAAAGCCCTGTTTGCCTTTAATAAAAAATTCGCCATCTGTAGGATTAGGGTAAATACTGAAACGACGCTCTTCCGCTTTGACTTCTGAGAGTTTAAGAGTTGATTTGCTCAGTGTCCATGAAACATTGGTAACATGGAGTGTGCTGTGATTGTCTACTTTTAAAAGCGGATTGTTATCCACTACCGATAATGTCAAAGTATTATTTCCGTTGTTAAGTTGTCCGGGAGTAATCGTTATGCTACTTCCCGTTGCTCCCAGAGCCGTTCCGTTTAAGCTCCATGAATTAACCAGCGTGTTCGGAATGGGAAGAATTTCGTTGACCGTGAAGGTAACATTGGATGTAGCATCAACGGTTGTATTATTGGCCGGAGTATAGGAATCTACAGGGGAAACCAGAGTATGAATCCTTTCAATAATCGCCTCTTTACATACAGAGCAGAATTGCTGGTTAAGATATCTCATTTCACAACTCTGATGCGGCCTGAACCAGCTTGGGCTTTCAGCATGGGCGTAAACTCCTACCCCATTTAATCCTACCCAGTTTTTCCATTTTATCGTTGCCGGATTAGAATTTTGTGTTTTATTGGGAGATTCCAGCGAACCGGAAAACCAATATTCATCGGCCAATTTTCCAAAGGAATGTCCCAGTTCATGCACTACAATTTCATTGGAAGAACCGTTGAGTGAAGCAAAAGCATAGGTACCGCCACAACCTCCGTATTCTGTAGAATTACCCAGCACATAAGTAATATCATAATCCGGGATATTGGCGGCCAGAACCTGTCCTACTTTATTGGTAGTATTGCTGTATATACATCTGTGAACTCCTACATCGAAAGTAGACCCAAGATAGTTATTGGGATTAGTTACAGGAATTACAGGTTCTGCAACATCTGCTGCGGTTCCGGGATGCTTTACTCCTGATTCTGTGGAAATTACTTTTACCGCATAGGCATTAAAGTAATTCTTATATTCTGTATAGGGACTTTTCGTAAAAAGATAATTGATCGTATTCTGAGCCGATGTGGTAAAAGCAGTTTGCTGTGCAGCGGTAAACCCGTCTCCCAACACTGCAATAACAATCCGCTTACTGTTGTCCCCGTTCTGTAATAGCGGAACGGTCTCAAAAGTCTGGGCAAAACAACTGCTTCCTATTAAAAGGGATAATAAAGTTTTTTTCATGATTATAGTTTTTGTGTGAATATTACTTGTGCACCATCCTCAGTTGCTTTTTCAATCTTTACCGACTGTACATTTTCAGAGTAAGAAAACCTGGCACTGAATTCGGTATTTTGAAGGGAAGCTTTATGTCTGGATATTCCCTCTTTTTCATATACTTCCAGTTCAGGATTGAAAGGATCTTTCACCAGCTGTTTACCCATTTCTTTTCCGTCAGCTCCTGTTAATGTAATCACAAGATCACCCTTACGGATGTTGTTTCTTTCAAATGAAGGCATCTGTTTCAATCTGCCATCTGCAATTTTAGTACTCTGGAGAGTAATTTTTGCATTTCCCGACTGATCTTTATCTGCTTTGAAAAACAAATAAATGATCCGTTCGCTCTTTGCTGTAAAAGCTTCTGAATGCTTATTCTGAACTAAATTATTTCTCTCTTTAAGGCTAAACAAGAGAAAGACAGGAACAATTAATACATTAAATACATTTTTCATGATCATTTTTATTTAAAGATATTAAAATTTCAAACATAAACGAAAATCATTACCAATACTTTTTCCACTAAAAAAACATAGAAAGTCCTATCTTTGAAGCAATGATTTCAGAGAAAATAATTTTAGGAATTGACCCGGGGACAACGGTAATGGGATTTGGTATCATCTCCGTAAAAAAAGGAAAAATGGAGATGGTTTCTATTCATGAACTTATCCTGAAAAAATATCCCAATCACGAAACCAAGCTGAAGTATATTTTTGAAAGAACCCTTTCTCTTATTGATGAGTTTCATCCTGATGAAGTAGCTCTTGAAGCTCCTTTCTATGGGAAAAACGTTCAGAGTATGCTAAAACTTGGCCGTGCTCAGGGCGTTGCTATGGCAGCCAGTCTTTACAGAAATATTCCTATAACCGAATATTCTCCAAAAAAAATCAAAATGGCGATCACCGGAAACGGAAATGCCAGCAAGGAACAGGTAGCAGGAATGCTTCAGAACCTTCTTAAATTAAAGGAGTTTCCTACAAAATATTTAGATGCTTCCGATGGTCTTGCCGTAGCTGTATGTCATCATTTTAATTCCGGTACCATAGCAGATACGAAATCGTATTCCGGATGGGAGAGCTTTCTTAAACAAAATCCGGACAGATTGAAATAGGTTCCACATTCTTTTTTCAATTTTTCAAAAACAAAATTTAACATTCTAAAAAACAGCATTTTACCCAAACAAACACAATTACTTGGTAAAACATAATACTATCTTTTACATTGGTATGGTTTTTAGTACTACCTTTGTATAAATTTTCAGTTATGAAAACAAACCAACAAACTATAAATCAAGGGACTCATACAATAAACTGGTTCCAAAAGTTTCTGATGGTATGTTCAGGCGGGAACATCCATATTTTAAGAAAAACTCCGAGTGAATGGAACAAGTTTTCCGGTATCGGGGGTATCGTACTTTTCACTGCAGTATTCGCCACTTTGTCTGCAGGCTATGCGATGTATACAGTATTCGACAATATCTGGGCGGCCGCGGGATTTGGAATCCTGTGGGGTCTGATGATCTTCAATCTTGACCGTTATATTGTTTCTTCCATCAAAAAAACAGGAACATGGTGGAATCAGATTCTGATGGCTATTCCGCGTCTCATCCTTGCTACGTTCCTGGGAATTATTATTTCCAAACCTTTAGAACTTAAAATTTTTGAAAAAGAAGTCAACAAACAGCTGAATACCATTATTCAAAGAAATAAAAAACAGCTTCAGGGTGAAATGAACGGGCGAATTCTTCAGCAGAGCGGTCCTTTTGAAACAGAAAAGCAGCAGATTTCAGGAAAAATCGCTCAGTATCAGCAGGCATATGATTCGGCTTCGGTAGAGCTTGAGAAAGAAATTCTGGGTAAGCAATCCGGACTTACCAGTGGAAAAGAAGGCTATGGTCCCAATGCAAAACGTAAACAGCAACTGAAGGAGCAACGCAGACTTGATCTGGAAAATTATCAGAAACAAGCGGCTCCAAGGCTGGAATATTTAGACAAAGAAATATCCAAAGTCTACACAAATCTGGAAACGGAAAGAAAATCTACAGAAACATTTGAAGATAAATTCAATGGTTTTGCAGCAAGGCTTCAGGCTTTGGACGAACTTGGTAAGAATTCTGCCATCATTGGGCTTGCAGCCACTTTTATCATGGGATTGTTTATCTGCCTTGAGATTTCTCCGGTTCTGGTAAAACTGATTTCTCATATAGGGCCCTATGATTATCTTTTAGAAAAAACAGAAAATGATTTCAGGCTGTATTCTAAAGAAAAAATTGAAAAAGGAAATGCATTGACTGATTTCAGAATCGATGATTTTAAAGATAATCTTAAACATTAAAATGATCATTTAATACATTATTCGCTGTTAAATATTAGAGAAAAAATCTATAATAAATCAATTTTCAATAAATAAAATCTAACCTTTTGTTATATAACGAAAGGTTTTTCTTTTAATCAAGCATTTTATGTAAAATATTTTCTAATTTTATACTACTTAAAATTCTTGCTATCATGAAAAACTTAATTTTTGCATGTACACTGCTGATATGCAGTGCATTTGTTCCCGCTCTAAAAGCACAGGCATCAGAACCATTTTTAGGGCAAATAGCCTTTGTTCCTTATAATTTTGCTCCAAAATACTGGGCAGAATGTAATGGGCAGCTTCTGCCCATCGCGCAAAATCAAGCACTTTTTTCACTGTTAGGAACCACTTATGGAGGAAACGGAGTTACCACATTTGCTTTACCTGATATGCGGGGAAGAGTACTTGTTCATAACGGACAGGCACCGGGCGGCCCTACAATGTACACCATGGGAGAAACCGGAGGAACTGAGAGTGTAACATTATTGGTAACACAAATGCCGGCTCATAATCATACCGTGAATGCTGTAACAACGGAAGGAAATCAAAATTCTCCAACCAATAATCTTCCGGCAGACACCAAAACACTTGACAAAGAATATTCCGATGCAGCGGCAAATACGACCATGAAAAACACAATGGTAGGAAGCACAGGAGGAAGCCAGCCTCATGAAAACAGACCTCCGTTTATTACGCTGAAATGTATCATTGCATTAGCAGGAGTTTATCCATCTCAAAACTAATCGTTATGAAAATTCTTTACTTATTATGTCTTGTTATAGGAAGCTCAGCTTTTACACAGACAATAACATTCAGTGGATGTCCCAATCTGTTTGATAGCCCACCTAATACGTATGTATTTAACAAAACAGGAGTAGATGCCTTTAGTAAGAACATCTACATGACCAGTCCTATTGATGGCGGACAGGATTGTAGTGGATTAGGTACCTGTGAATTTAAAATCCAATGGAACAATGCTCTTACAAGATGGGAATTTCTTGGTGATGAAGGAAACGGAACTTTTACAACTCCTTATCTGATTTATTATAACTCAACAGGTAATAATTCTGTTCCGATACCTCCCGGTAACAGTATCGGAACCTGGGTTGAAAATACAGCAATGACTAACGGGCAATGTGGAGGAAATCTTACTGCAGTAAACTCCACCATGACAGGTGATGTACAGACCACTACATTAGGAACTTCAGACCTTTCAAAAAATAAAATTCAGATCTTCCCTAATCCTGTGGTTGATTTTATTACTATTTCCGGTATTGACGATGGGCTAACCATCCAGATTTACAATATTGACGGACGTCTGGTAAAATCAGAAATGTTTGATTTCAAGATTGATGTTTCACAACTTGTTCCCGGAGGATATATATTAAAAATAAATACCCGGAATTTTCAGATACATCAATTTAAATTCATGAAAAAATAGAATGATATTCTGTTTCAAGAAATCAATTACTGAAGCTTTCGGAAATTTCGGAAGCTTTTTATTTTATGGCAAGGAATGTTTTTTGCATGAAATGAAGTATGCCTTCAAGTGTTGTCAATCATTTCATCTATTTTCCGGATACTGAAATATTAAAAATTATATATCAGTCGGGAGCAGTTTATGATTATCTTAAGGTACCTCCTGATATTGTTGAAAATTTTAGAAAAGCTAGATCTAAGGGGCAATTTCTTAATAAAGTTATTAAGCCAAGGTTTAAGTATAGGAAGATGGAATAAAAAATGTCCCCATTACAATGGAGACATTTATATATACCTGAACGAAGATCAGTTTATTTAATGATCAATTTAGAAGACTTACTGTCTTTTCCATTAGAAATCTGAATCATATAAACTCCTTTTTCTAATTGCTGGTCCACTTTATAAACACCGTTTCCTTCTTCAGTCACAGCTGGACTTGCCAACAATCTTCCTGACATATCAGAAATAGAAACCTTCAGATTTTTACCATTTTTAGCTTTAATGAAGATTTTATCTCCGGTTGCTACCGGGTTAGGATAAACTGTTAAATCACCATTATCTGCTTTCACTTCGCTTGTTCCCAGATTGGTAACAAATTTTACAGTATAATCTTCAACCTGCCCATACATTAATTGCCCACAAGGAGTCATATTAGGGTTCTCATCATCTACAAGCACTCTCATCCTTAATGGTGTATTCAACACTACTGAAGCAGGCGCTGTAATGGTAGTACTGTAAGTACCTATCAAAGTAACCGGATCTGCAGCAATATTATCAACAGAACCTACAAGTTCAGAAGCTTCAAAAGTACCATTATTATTGTAATCGATCCATATTCTTACATCATTATTTGAATCTGAAACATTCACCTGAAGATTGTGAGTTCCCGTTGCAGAAAGCTCAGTTGATGTTGCTCTTAAGCAGTTTGCACCTGTATAATCTTCATAGAAATTAGCAGCAGCCTGCCAATATCCTGTTGATGCATTATTAATATTTCCCAGTTTTACTAAAGTAGGGCCTACAAAATAGTTACTTGGTGTAGTGATACCTGTTGGGTTACATGCAGCAGCAATAGGAGTTCCAATTGCAGCTCCTGCAGAAGGAGCCGTTGCACCTAATGAAGTACTCAACCCTCCTTTCATCAAGAAAAAGTAAAGAGCTGCTCTGTCATGCTGTCCATTTGTAAATTTAAATGCTATCGGATTGGTATAGTTCATCATATTATACTGTACGCCCTGATAGTTTGTTCCTGTACAATAATTCATATCATTGTTGGTTGGCGCAGGATCGTTTAGCAAACTTCTTGATCTTTCTGTATCACAAACCTGATCATCGTCTTTGTTACAGTCATTATTAGTCATTGGTGGACAGTAGGTCGTAGAAGTAGTTCCTTGTGGCGGCTGAGCGTTAGCATTACCAAATGTATGAAGTAATCCCATACTATGTCCAAACTCGTGAGCCAGAGTAATATCATCCTGTAAAGTAACTACAAAAGATTTCATAAAGGATTCGTAGTTAGCATCGGCATTTTGAGGCAGCCCTGCCCATCCCATGATACCATATGTTCCACCTCCATCTACTTTATTCATGATATAGATATTAAAGTAAGACGCTTCCGGCCAGTGTGGCGCAATAGTCTTTACCTGATCCGTAGTAACCCCATTTGCTCCACTACGTTTTACCCCATAATCATCATATCCTGCAAGAGTTCCTCCGTTGTATCTAACAATTCCTGTAGTAGCATTACAATTAGGGTCTCTTTTAGCTAATACCAGTTTAATTGGCATCGTAGCAGCAGTACCAAAATCTGCCGGAACTCCCTGAGCCCATTGATAAGTTCCTGCATACATTTCATTACAATGATCCAGCCAGGCCTGAATTTGTGCATCACTCTTATTGTAAGCAGTACCAATAGCCGCACCCGTAGGTGCTATTACGTGTACAACTACAGGAATTTCATAAACTCCATTTACAATTTTGTACGCACTTCCATTTTTAGCAGTAGTATTTTGATTACTGCTAATAACTTTGTTACGGATATTACGAATCATTTCATCAATTTCCGCATTCTGTTTTTGGTGTACTCTCTGTTCATTATCAAAGTCACACCACTCTTTTTTTTGCTGTGCAGATACTGAAAGGGATAGTAACAATGCCCCACAAAGGATAGTTTTCTTCATTTTACTAATTTAAAAAATTAAACAATTTAAAAATTTACAGCCTTTACATTCTTACCCGTGATACTCACAACTAAAACAAGCAATAAATTTAAAATTTCATTACAGTTAGTAGAAAAAAACTAAATATTGTTACATTCAAATCATAAAATAAAATTAACGCGAAACCAAATACAATAAACTTTATTTATATTATAATTATAAAAAAACGGAAAAATAAAACCAAATCGATAATTTAATAAACAGACAATTTAAAATTAACACCCTGTCAACCAGACTATTAAAACAGAATCATACAATAAAAAAACCGCACAAATTGTGCGGTTTTTCATATTTAAATTCAATTATATTTTTATAAAGAATAATTTGGGGCTTCCTGTGTGATAATTACATCATGAGGGTGGGATTCTTTCAATCCGCTTCCTGTAATCATTACCAGCTTGGAATCTTTTTGAAGGGTTTCAATATCTTTTGCTCCACAGTATCCCATACCGGCTCTTAAACCTCCTGTCAGCTGGAAAATAACATCTTCCAGTTTTCCTTTATGTGGCACTCTTCCTTCAATTCCTTCCGGAACGAACTTTTTAGCTTCACTCTGGAAGTATCTTTCTTTACCACCTCTCTTCATTGCTGAAAGACTTCCCATTCCCTGGTAAGATTTGAATTTTCTTCCCTGGAAGATAATTTCTTCTCCCGGAGCCTCATCTGTTCCTGCTAAAAGAGAACCAAGCATTACTGCTCCTGCACCACTCGCAATAGCTTTAACGATATCTCCTGAAAGTTTGATTCCACCATCAGCGATTACCGTTACATTTTTTGACTTAGCATATTCGTAAACGTTATAAATAGCAGATAGCTGAGGAACACCTACTCCTGCAACTACTCTTGTTGTACAGATGGAACCCGGTCCTACTCCAACTTTAAGCACGTTGGCTCCTGCTTCAATAAGGTCTTTAGCAGCTTCTGCAGTTACGATATTTCCTCCTACAACATCAAGGTTCGGATATGCTTTTCTGATTTCTGAAATTTTATCTAAAACTCCTTTAGAATGACCATGTGCAGAATCAATGGCTACAATATCAACTCCAGCCTGTACTAAAGCCTCAATTCTCGCTAATGTATCTTCTCCTACACCTACTCCGGCTCCTACGATAAGACGTCCGTTTTGATCCTTATTAGCATTAGGATATTCCAACTGATTATCGATATCCTTGATCGTAATTAAACCTACAAGTTTGTTATCTTTATCTACGATAGGAAGTTTTTCAACTCTGTTTTTAAGAAGGATTTCTTTAGCTTTTTCAAGGTTGGTATCTTTATCTGAAGTGATCAGATTATCTTTGGTCATAATCTCTTCCACTTTCATATCAAGATTTTCCTGATATTTTACATCTCTGTTGGTAATAATTCCGATCAGAACATTATCAGCATCCACTACCGGAAGACCGGAAATCTTATATCTTGACATAAGATCTTTAGCTTCCCCTAAAGTATGATCTTTAGATAGCGTAATCGGATCAGATATCATTCCGTTTTCGGAACGTTTTACGCGGTTTACCTGAGCTGCCTGCTCAGCGATTGTCATGTTTTTGTGGATAAATCCTAACCCTCCGACTCTTGCTAAAGCAATGGCCAGATCAGCTTCAGTAACAGTGTCCATCGCAGCGGAAACTATCGGAACATTCAGCGTGATTTTGTCGGTAAGTCTTGATTTTAATGAAACCTGGTTAGGTAAAACTTCTGAATAAGAAGGGACTAGAAGAACGTCATCGAAAGTGATGGCTGTCTCTACAATTTTGTTATGAATAGACATCTTTACTTTCTTTGCAAAATTAGGTTATTTTGGTGAGATATGAAAATCCTTTTTGATAGTTTAAATAAAATTTAATAATCAATAACTTAAATCGAAAAACCGCCCTTTTGTAAGAACGGTTACGGTACAAAATAATTGAATAAGTTTGAAACTACTTTATTTATAGGTTAAATATGATCATGTAAGATCTATTTGATGAGACTTCCATTTTCATCAATATTCTCAATATGGGTCTGATTATTTTTATCGATGTATAATTTTAATCTTACTTTCCCTTTATTATCGCGGATAAATATGCCTACATCACCATTGGCTGTCTTGCCTGCAAAAAAGCGTTCACTTCCCAGTTTACCTTTTTCCTGTAGTTGTGCGAATGCTTTTTTTGAAGCTTCCGGATTATTCAGTTTCTTTATAGAATCAGCGGCTTTAATAATATCCTCCATCGGGAAATCATCAGGTCGATCCCAGAGTTTTAAACCATATACTCTTTTATTGTCTTTTCCTGAACCTTCAAAATACTGAAGCTGCATAATCTGATCTGTATTTCTCTGGTCTACAGAATAGACCATTCCGGATTCTTTCTCATTGCCGTCATACACAAGCCCTCCACATTCATCTCCCATAGAATTAAAGAAAATAAGACCTGCTTCTCTTTCACGGGGTTTCATTTCCTTATGATTCACCAATCCGGGATGCTGACGCTCCTTATTACTGATAACCATCTTTAAAGTTCCATCTTTCTCAACGATATTGATACGTTCTACATCTATTTCTTTGAAACGTTCGTTGGAAGACTGATTTTTAAAAGCAAGAAGGAAAAACATTACACATAGTACGGTAAGTACAGCGGCGTAGATTTTAAGGACCCGGACTTCTCTTATTAATTTCTCCATGCGGTAAAAGTTTTGGGGATTAGTTATCAGGATTATTGAACAGCAACGGAATTAATCATTTTGGGATGTTGATATCATTTTTAGTTTTTACTTGATTTGCCTTAGGCTTCCTCCTGAAATTTTATCTACTTTAGCATCCAGCTCAGGGTTTCCTTTCAATTTTACATCGGCTCCTGAAGAAACATTTACTTTCAGTTTGTCTGTAACCAATAAGGAAAGACTTGCTCCCGAAGTAGATTCAGCTACTGCCGTGGCAATTTTAAGGTCATCTGCTTTACACGAAGCGCCACTGCTCGTTTCTATCACAGCGGAAACAGCTTGACCGGATAATTTTACGCTTGCTCCGCTTGAGGTATCCAAAGCCAGTTTCTGTGTGGTAAGTTCAGCAGTCAAAACAGCTCCGGAACTCGCTGTAACAGCGGCAGCCTGTCTCGCATTGAAAGTTCCTTTAATAACGGAACCGGATTCTGCTTCAATCTCTATACTGTTTTCATTAACAGGATTCACTGCTGTAAAGATACTTCCTGATGAAGTCTTGATACTTTGAAGTGAAGGAGCAGAAACATTAACATTAAGATTTTTAAATCTCAGATTACGGACTCCTTTATTGTCTACGTATATTTTCAATACTCCGTCTTCCACCTTGGTGATAACATATTGAAGTTTATCTGCATCTGCAATTACTTTTACACTGCTGGTATTTTCCTGCTTGAAGGTAACATTTACTCCCACGCTGGCATCTATTTTTGAAAATTGGCCTACATTCCTGTTATCTCCATTCAGATAAGAAGAGGTATTGCCTGATGTAAGGTCATTTCTTACAGAACTCGTCACAGAAGATGTAGTTGTTTCACCAGAATTAATGATCTTATTAACATCCGACAGCTTCATCTTTCCATTGAGGATAAAAATGATATTCTCTTCCTTGGAATCCACATTAAAAACCAGATTCTCCAGGTAATTGTCTTTTTCCTCTTCAGCCAGAAATTTCATAGAAGTTCCGTCACTGCTCATGGACATCAGCTCATTGAAGTTGAGAGCGTTTAAAGCCTTGTTTATTCTCTCCGTTTTTTCTTCATTCATTTTTATGTTCGCAAGATTTTCATCTTTTAAACGATCCGGGAAAGTAATTTTAGGAATAATCAGAATTTTAAGTCCTTCTACATCGTTCAGTATAGGTTTTATCTTTCCGATATAGGCATCATTAACATCAATGGTATTCAATAGCTTGAACATCGGTTTTTTGATGTTGATAGAGGTTACTCTTCCTCTTTTTTCAAAATCCTGAAAAAGCTTGTCTAATTTCTCAGTCTGTGCAGAATAAGTTGCAAAGCTGCTCAGCATTATGGCTATTATAAAAAATATTTTTTTCATGAGATTGATCTGATTTTTAGTATTCGCTGTCAAGATTTTCATTTTTTTGAGAAGATGCTACTGTTTTTTTTAACTCACTTCCTAACTTCATAAAGGAGTATTTTGCAACATCTATGGCTTCTTTTTCACTGCTGATTCTTTTTCCGTTTACAATGACATAAGAATCATTGTATGCTGTTGCAGAATCATTTAAATTTTTACCCGGGAAGGAAGAATTATCAACATATCTGGGTTTTCTTTCTTTTTTAAGCCTTCCTCTTTTTGGCAGAATATCATCCATTACATCTTTTTCTGCCACCTGGTTATCCTGAAAGACAGAATCTTTTTTCACTCCGGAAATAGAATCGGTATGATTCACCGCTACTTGTTCCTGGTGATCACTGTTCTCTTCCATAAACCCGGACTTTTGTTTTAAGATTTCATCTTTTACCAGTTTTTCTCTGTCCTGCACATCTGCTGTGCCGGAATTATTATCATTAAGAAATAAGCCGATTCCGAAGACCAGCATCACACTGGCGGCCATCCAGAACCATTTGGGAAAAGAGGGTTTCTTTTTTTCTTCCAATGGAATAATAGGTACAGCATCCTGTTCAGGTTCCGTACTTTCTGCAGTCTGAAGAAAATCCTCAAAGCTCCAGTCCATTTTTTCTTCCTTGATCTCCCGGAAGACTTCGTCGTATTTATCTTGTAATTGATCTTTTTTCATAGCTCATCAGTTGTGAGATTTGTTCTTTTACCTTTTGTCTCGCACGCATCAGGTTTACCCTTACTGCATTTTCCTCCATTTCCAGCATTTCAGAAATTTCGGAAACATCATATTCTTCTACATCTTTCAAGTGGATGACCATCTTCTGTTTTTCAGGGAGCTGATTGATAAATCCTACAATATGTTCCTTAAGGTTATCAACTTCCATACTGTAAAGCTCCGAGCGGTGAAGCTGCATATCCGCAAAGCCGATTTTTACGTCGTGATGCTTCAATCTGTTCAGGCATTCGTTCCGGACCGACTTCAGCGCATAGGATTTAAAGTTCCCGAATTGCTCAAGCTCATCCCTCTTCTGCCAAAACTTCATCATGAGATCCTGTACTACATCTTCCGCTTCATCACTGCTCATGACAAACCGCTTCGCAAAACGATACATCTCGTCTTTGAGAATAAACACCCTATTCTTGAAAGTTTCTTGGGTCATGAGTTTTGTTTCTTATAGGTAAGACAATTGCAGTTACTTATCTATTACATCAAAAATAAAAAAACTTCAAAAAAATTTGAAGTTTTTATTATAATAGAATTAATACGTGTCAAAAATATGTTTCAGAATCGCTTTATCTTCTTGTGTTAAAGCAACTTTTCTCCTTGCCATGGCTCTTTCTGCTACCTCATATACTTTATCAAGTTTGAATCTTTCATCACCTTTCAATCCGCCCCATGAAAAGTTTTCTACAAGATTAGGCGGAAAACCTGGTTTGAAGATATTCGAAGCTACTCCAATTACCGTTCCTGTATTCAATTGGGTATTGATGGCTGTTTTGGAATGATCTCCCATAATAAGACCTGCAAACTGCAATCCAGTATCTTCGAATGCTTTTGTTCTGTAATTCCAGAATTTTACATTTCCATAGTTATTTTTCATGTTGGAAGAATTGGTATCCGCTCCGAAATTACACCATTCGCCAATCACAGAGTTTCCTACAAAACCTTCATGCCCTTTACTGGAGTATCCGAATATAATGATATTATTTACTTCCCCACCTACTTTACAGTGAGGACCGATTGTGGTAGCTCCATAAATTTTAGCCCCAAGATTAAATTTGGAATCATCGCAAAGAGCGATTGGCCCGCGAAGATGACAGCCTTCCATAACCTCAGTATTTTTACCGATATAAATCTTCCCTGTTTTTGTATTGATGGTAGAGAATTCAACATAAGCTCCTTCTTCAATAAACAGATCTTTTTTATCACCTAAGAAACCATTGGTTGAAGACAATTCCTGTGAGGTTTTTCCTTTGGTAAGAAGCTCAAAGTCAAAATCAATCGCATGATGATTATAGGTAAACAGATCTTTTGGCCTTTTAAAGAAAACAAGATCTTCCTTAATATCCGTCATTTTCTCAATCTGGTTCAGAGAAAAACCTTTCATATTGATTTTTGCGGCGATTAATTCGTCTTCATACACCAGTGCTTCCCCTTGCTTAAGGTCTTTAATCTGTTGAATCACGGTTTCTGTTGGCAGGAAATTCGGAACAAGAAAAAGGCTTTCTTTTTCTTCCGGGCTTTTAAATTTATCCTGAAGGTATATTTCTGTGAAATAAGTTACCTCAGTGTTTTCAAGTATTTTCTGCCATCTTTCAGAAAATGTAAGGATTCCGCATCGCATCGCAGCAACCGGGCGTGTAAAAGTAAGCGGAAGAAAATCTTCCCAGTATTGTGCGTCTGAAAATACCAACTGCATCATTCAGTTTTTAAGTTTAAGGTTTAAAATTCAAGATCAACAAATTTACAATAAAAAAAGTCTCCCAAAAATTGGAAGACTTTAATATTTTTAATGCACAAAAATTACTTAGCGAATTTTTTATACTTGTTCATGAACTTATCAACTCTACCTGCAGTGTCAACTAGTTTTACTTTACCAGTGTAGAAAGGGTGAGAAGTTGAAGAGATTTCCATTTTGATTAGAGGATACTCTTGTCCTTCGTACTCGATAGTGTCTTTTGTTTCTGCAGTAGACTTGCAAAGAAACATCTCGTCGTTACTCATATCTTTGAAAACAACAAGTCTATAATTTTCTGGGTGGATTCCGTTTTTCATAATACTATTTTTAAAAAAATTAAAGTTTGCTTTCGAAATAGTAATGGATATTTCTCTGCTAAATTTTAGGTTGCAAAAATACAACATTTTTTTAAAATTCCAAATACTGAATTCAATATTTTTTTATTAATAAGAAATTCAAAGTATTTTCGTTAAATTTGGAACTTACTTAAACTTTAATTTCAATGAAATTCAAATTATTACTGGCTTTTTCCTTCTGGATGTTACTTGTAGCAGTATCATGTAATAAAGATGACATAACGTTTGACAGCCCTACGCAGGAGCTTCGTTTCTCAAGAGATACGGTATTTTGTGATACGGTATACCATCAGGTACGTTCAGAAACTTATGTTGTGAAAGTATATAATAATGAAGATAAGGACATTATGATCCCGAGAGTGAACCTTGAAAAAGGAGCCGCTTCATTATATAGAATCAATGTAGATGGAAAACCGGGATATGATTTTAAGAATGTTCCTTTAAGAAAGAAAGACAGTCTTTATATTTTTGTTGAAATTGCCCCGGAAGCTACAGGACCAGAGGCCATAGCAGAAGACAAAGTTCTTTTTACCGGTCCAACAGGACAACAGCATGTAACTTTATTTTCTGTCGTTCAGGATGCAGAATTTTTTATTCAGACTCCCGGCAATCCGAATGTAATTACCAGTTCCACAACGTGGAATAATGATAAAGCAAAGATCATCTACGGAAATCTTACCATTAATCCTAATATAACATTGGATATCAATCCCGGAACGAAAGTATACTTCCACAAAAACAGCGGAATGAAAGTTTCTTCGGGAGCGGTCTTAAATATTAACGGTACTCAGGCGGATCAGGTTATTCTTCGCGGAGACAGAAATGATCCTTATTATGATACGATTCCTAAAAACTGGAATTCTATTAAAATGGAGGCCAATTCTACCCTTAAGATGAACCATGCAAGACTTTTCGGAGGTACGAGAGGACTGGATATGAAGCAAACCAATGCTACCATTACCAATTCCTTCATCCATACTTTCTTTGAATACGGAATTTATGCCGTGGGTTCTACCGTGAATGCCAATAATCTTGTCATGAACAATTGCGGTTTATCATGTATCGGTATTTTCCTTGGTGGAAAACATAGCTATACTCACGCTACGATTGCCAATTACTCCAGAAAGATGAGTTCTTTTGACAGAGCAGGAATTTTTGCAGCCAATGAATGGAAAAATGATGCCGGGCAATCACAGCAGGGCGCTTTGCAGCTTCTTGACATCAAAAACAGTATTGTGTATTCTGACCGGGATGATGCGGTTCATTTCGAACAAACCCCAGGCCAGCAGTTTGAATTCTTACTTCAAAATTCATTGATCAAATATACCAGTGCAACGGGATCCGGTTTCACTTTTGACAATAATCCGAATGTGATACAAACGGTCAAGAATGCAGAACCACAGTTTGTCAATTATTTTATGGCTAAAATGAATTTAAGGGTAAAACCTGGTTCTCCGGCTCTTGGAAAAGGAAATACGGCTGTTGCAGCAACGGTACCTTTTGATATTGTGAATGTTTCCAGAACCACCAACCCAACTCTAGGAGCTTATCAATAATGGAAATTACACAGTTACAGCAGCAGGTAGATGAATGGATCAAAACCATCGGTGTAAGGTATTTTAATGAGCTTACCAATATGGCCATGCTGACAGAAGAAGTGGGTGAAGTAGCAAGGATCATTGCCAGAAGATACGGTGAGCAAAGCGAAAAAGAAAGTGATAAGACTAAAGATCTTGGGGAAGAACTGGCAGATGTACTTTTTGTTACGCTATGTCTGGCCAACCAAACCGGAGTCAATCTACAGGATGCTTTCGACAGAAAAATGAAAATAAAAACTGACCGTGATAAAGACCGGCATCAGAACAACGAAAAATTGAAATAATATAAATGATGAGTTATAAATAATACATCAATTTGTAACTCATTATTTTTTTAGAAATGTAGATCATAATGAAGCTAGAAAAATCAAAATTATCGGGAGATAAAACAGTACAGATCAGCGGTTCGAAGAGTATTTCGAATCGTTTATTGATTCTGGAAAGTCTTTTTAACAATATAAAAATCGGGAATTTATCCAATTCCCAGGATACTCAGCTGCTGAAAAAAGCATTATCTGAGAATACCGAAGTGGTAGATATTCATCATGCGGGAACAGCAATGCGTTTTCTCACTTCTTATTATTCTATTCAGGAAGGAAAGACAACTGTTCTTACAGGTTCCGGAAGAATGAAAGAAAGACCTATCAAAAATCTGGTAAGTGCTTTGAGAGATCTTGGAGTGGAAATTGAATATATGGAGAATGAAGGTTTTCCCCCTTTAAAAATTACAGGAAGAAAGATTACTGAGACATCAGTCAATGTTCCATCCAATATTTCAAGCCAGTTTATCACTTCACTGCTACTTATAGCAGGAAAACTTGAGAATGGATTGGTGATTAATCTTGTGGGTGACGTTACTTCAAGATCTTATATTGAAATGACGCTTGATATCCTGACCAGATTTGGTATTCAAAGCAGTTTTGAAGGAAATACCATCAAAGTAGAACCTTTCACTCCTGACAATTCCGCATTAGTACATTATGAAGTGGAAAGCGACTGGAGCTCGGCCTCCTACTTCTACTCTATCTGTGCATTAGGAAGAGAAAAGATTCATCTAAAAAGTTTTTACAAAGAATCCACACAGGGAGATTCTGCAATTGCCAACATCTACGAAAAGTTCTTCGGAATCAAAACTACTTTTTCTGAAGATGAGCATCAACTAACGCTTGAACCTCAGCCTGATTTTTCTTTCCCGGAAAAAATTATGCTGGATATGAACGACTGTCCGGACATTGCACAAACTCTTTGTGTAACAGCCGCCGCTTTAAAAATTCCTTTTGAGATTTCCGGACTGGGGACCTTAAGAGTAAAGGAAACCGACAGGCTTCTGGCTTTATACAATGAGCTTAAAAAGCTGGGTACCGAAACAGAGATCACAGATTTGACGATTAAATCAATCAGTTTTGGAGAGCCACAAAGCCATATTTCTATTAAGACCTATCAGGATCACAGAATGGCCATGAGTTTTGCACCATTTTGTCTGATCGGCGAGCTCAATATTGAAGATGAAGATGTAGTAGAAAAGTCTTATCCAATGTTCTGGAAAGATCTTGAAAGTATACTGACTCATTAATTTAACAATATAAAAATGTGGTAATTTGAAAAATGATTTTTATTTCGGATTACCACATTTTTAATAATACTGATAATCATGAAATCTGTCATTCACTTTTTGATATTCTTATCTGTGACGAGCTTATCTGCTCAGAAGCTGAAAAATTTTTCGGTTCCGAAGGGTTATACTCAGATTGCAGAAGCCAGAGGTGATCTTGACAAAGATGGAAAAGATGAAACGGTCCTTGTATTTAATACGAATATAAAAGCATCATACGAGCAGAACCCGGAAGGTACAAGTGACTATAAAAGGGTTTTCTATATTCTGAAAAAGGAAAACAGTGGTCTGAAAGTATGGAAAGAAAATTCTGATATCATTTTTTCAAGCGGATTCGGATTTTATCCTTCCGATAATACTCTTACAATCAATATAAAAAATAACTGTCTTGTTATCGAACAGCTGTTTTTTACCAATTCAAGGCATTCGCAACAATATAAACATACGTTCAGATTTCAGAACGGAGATTTTTATCTGATAGGTTTGTACGATCATTTTGAAGATACCTGTGATTTCAGTTTTACGAATGAAATCAATTTTTCTACAGGCCAAGTAATTGTTGACAGAGAATATTCCTCCTGTGAGGATCATACCAAACTACCCGAAAACTCACATAAAGAATTTACTCATAAATTCCCGGCTCTTATTAAAATGAATGATTTCTTTATCGGAGACCACAAGTTCAAAATTCCCGGGTTGAAGGAGGATTTTGCGTTTTAAGAGAGTTCTATAGTTCTATTTAAAGAAAGCAAAAGGCGACAATGTCGCTGATGAAGCTTAATTGTTATGCATCCGCTTAGAAAGAGTCAATTTATTGATTTCATCTTTGCTTCCTCTCTATATCCGGAACCAAAATAAGCTTTGCGTTAATAAAAATCGTCGTTTTTCTTCTTTCTTCCAGCTCCCTTACTTTATACCAACTTAATTATCTCTTAAAGTTAAATTAACTCCTAGTGCTTTGATATATTCTTATTTTTAAGCTACCTTAAAAATAAAAAAACTATGTTCAAACAAAGCATGAAACGTATGACAGCCATCACTCTTGGAGTGGTTACTGCATCCATCTTTTTTTCCTGTTCAAACGACAGTATCATGGAAAGGGATTCCAACGAAAACAATGTCGCTTCTTTAACAAAAACAGTCGGCAGATCTTCATTACTGCCTGTTTCTCTGAATAGCTGGATGGCCGGTCTTCAGGATAATATTTCTATTTCAAAAATATCAATTCCAGGTACTCATGATTCCGGAGCACGTATAGATGCCCCTGTTGTATCAGGTACGGCTAAAACCCAGGACCTCAGCATTGCAGAACAGCTGAATGCCGGTGTACGTTTTCTGGATATCCGCTGCAGACATATTGACAATGCTTTCACCATTCATCATGGTGCAATTTATCAGAATATGAATTTTGATGATGTACTGAATGCCTGTTATACATTCCTTCAGAACAATCCTTCAGAAACCATTATCATGTCTGTTAAAGAAGAATATGATGCTTCCAACACCACCAGAACTTTTGAACAGACTTTTGATTCTTATGTACAGAAAAATCCTTCTAAATGGGATCTTGGAGCAAACATTCCTACGCTGGGCGCTGTAAGAGGAAAGATCAAATTACTAAGAAGATTCTCTTCAGGAACAACTAAGGGAATCAACGCTTCACCCTGGGCTGATAATACAACTTTTGATATCAATAACTCAGGCGTACAGCTGAAAGTTCAGGATTATTACAAGGTAACCAACAATGATGATAAGTGGAATGCAATCTCCAGCCTGCTTAACGAAGCTAAAACTGATACGAATGGCAAACTTTTCTTGAATTTCACCAGCGGTTATAAACCAGGAATCTTCGGGATCCCAAGCATTCCTACCGTATCCAATAATATCAATCCAAGACTTAAAACATTCTTCCAGACCAATACTCAGGGTACATTCGGAATAATGCCGATTGACTTTGTGAATGCCGAACTTTCTCAATTGATCGTTAACACCAATTTCTAAATTATTATTTGTTAGATTTATTCAAAGGCTGTCTCTTTGTTGAGACAGCCTTTTTGTTCTGCTTTTATCTCTCGCAGATTTTGCAGATAACGCCGATTATCCACAAACATCTGCTTAATCTGTGAAATCCACGGGAGCTTTAAATTAATTTATAAAAAAAACTGTTTTAAAAACGAAATAGTCTCTCTTTGTAAAAGTAAAAAAAGTGTAAACCAAAAGCTATTTCTGAATTCCGTAAGCAGCCAGTATTTTGTTGAAGATCTCAGTGTTTTCGAACAACCCTGTGAACTCTTTTGAATTGGGTCCGTACGCAAAAACACTTGACGGAATAGAGGTATGATCATTCGTACTGAAATTCCCGAATACCCAACCCTCTTTCAGACTGCCATCCAAAAGTGTCAAACCTCCGGTTTCATGGTCTCCCACTACAATCACTAAGGTTTCTTTATTTTCGTCAGCAAATTTCATAGCTTTCCCTACCACATGGTCGAAATCCAGTAATTCTGTCACCAGCTGTTCTATATTATTGCTATGCCCTCCTCCATCAGTCTGTGACGCTTCAATCATCATAAAGAACCCTTTTTTATTGTTCTTTAAATCATTTAAAGTAAGCTCAAAGGCATCTGCAAGCCAGTTTCCTCTTCCATTGCTGATTCTTTGTGAGGCCAGAGGATCAATAACCAGCGTACGGTTATTGATTTTCGTTACTGATTTCAAATCCTGATAGAGATCGATTCCGGCATCTTTAAATTTCTGTATATTTTCCTGAGACAATCCACTTGTAGGGCCACCAATCAGGATTTTCGTTTTTGAAGCTGCAAAATCTTTCAGAATAGGTTCCGAACTGTTTCTGTTATCCGAATGGGCGTAGAAATCAGCAGGCGTTGCATCTGTAACATCTCCGGTGGAAATCAGGCCTGAAACCATTCCTTTTTCAGAAATGATATCAGGGATCTGTGCCAGTGCTTTTCCCATGTTGTCAACTCCGACAAAAGTGTTTTTGGTTTTCACTCCTGTTGCGAACGCTGTAGAACCCGGTGCTGAATCTGTAATATAGGCATTGGATGAATTGGTCTTGGAAAGCCCTGTGGATTTCATATTGAAAACATTCAGTTTCCCTTTATTAGCTGTAAAGGCAGCATAATATTGTGGTAAAGAAGTTCCGTCCGGAATAAGAAGGATGACATTCTTTACTTTTTTCTCCACACCATCTGACTGATACGTTGGAGTATAAGTGGCATATTCCTTTGTATTCTTATAAAAATTTTTCGGAATCGTGTTCATGAATTTTTTAAGATCCGGAATATGATCTGTATTGATATAATCTACGCCTAAATCCATCAGATTTACCCATGCATTCGGAAAATCCGGAGCTCCGTAAAAACGAACCGGCTTTTGCTGAGCATGGGCTTTGTCTACAGCAGTTTTAATTTTTGCGGTTTCTTCATCCCTTGGAATTCCTTTCCCATTCCATTTTACCAATCCCGGAAGATCTGCACTGAACATTCCGATTCTTTTCAACTGATCTGCAGAATAATTTTGGTCAATATCTCCGTCAAAGTAAAGATAGTTGGGATAGTTCTTAAAATCTGCAGGCTGAGGTCTTCCTCCGGTAATGACAATTTTAATTCCGGAATTTCCGGTAATCTCCGGATATTTTTCCAGCGTACTCACCAAAGCTGCCAGTGAAGTTTTATAATCCTGTTTTATATCAATCAGCAATTGAAGTTTCTTACCTGCATCAGGGTAAATATTCCCTTTGTTCAGTTTAATCTGTTTAGAAATATTATCGAGATAAAGGTTTTCCAATGTTCTGTCTGCGGAAAGTTCCTTTTCGGTATGCGCTACCCAAAGTTTTCCTTTTACCAGAAAAACATCTGCCTCAATGGAACCGAAGTTAGCATAATAAGCCTGCCAGAAAGGGATGTCCTGCATATAATCATTATGTGAATGTGCATTCCCTACATTATAATTTAGATAATTCTGTGCCTGATTTTCAGAAAAAACAGCAAGGGCTAATACAGCCCATATTTTTGATAGTTTCATTCGTTTAACGTTATTATTTTACAGACCAGATGGAAAGGCCTGCCTTTGAAAAAACTATATCATCACAGAAAGTTCTGCAATGATATAGCGGCTTGTAGATAAAGATTAAATTTTACCAGCCTTCATTTTGTTTAATGATCCCATGACTGTTTACGATTTCAGCCTGTGGAACTGCCCAAACATTATGTACAGCCGGATTAAAGTTTCTTGCGGCCCAGACTACCTGTCCGTTGATACCATGCAGAGGTTTAGCATAAGCAGCCTGTGCATCTCCCCAACGTACAAGGTCTCTGTGTCTGTCTGCCCATTCACCCGCCAGCTCGCAACGTCTTTCATGTTTAAGGTCAGCCATTGTACATCCGTTTTTAGCAGATAAACCTGCACGTGCTCTGATCATATTGATCTCCTGATCAGCAGATTTTCCCTGCATCAGTAAAGCTTCTGCTTTAATCAGGATCACCTCAGCGTAACGCATGATCGGAACGGCAAGGTCTGTACACGGATAATCTCCGTTGGCACTCACGTGACCACTTTTCAGCTCATACTTGAAGGCATCCATATATTTATTAAACTGGTATCCGGTAAGGGAGTTCGTAGAAGCGTATATTCTTTCTTTTCCGTTGAAGGTAAATTTATCTCCAATTTTCAGAATGGTAGCACTTCTTCTAAGGTCTCCCGTTTCGTATTCATCAAATAACTCTTTTGTTGGCTGAAAATATCCCCATCCGTTATATTCTCCCCATCCTTTGTTTTCAAGCATTACTCCCGGAAGAATACTTCCCCAGGCAGTAAACTTTGTAGTTCCCGGAACAGACCAGATGTATTCTGAGCTGTAGTTATTTTCAGCTTTAAAAACATCTGCAAAATTACCTAATAAGGCTCTGTTTCCTTTGGTCATTACTTCATTAGCCCAGAATTCTGCATTCTTCCAGTCTTTCATAAACAGATATACTTTTGCTAACAATGCCCAGGCAGCGGCTTTATGAGGTCTTCCATAATCCTTTGCAGGAAGTTCTGCCTGTGCAGGTAATAATTCAGCAGCTCTTTTCAGGTCATTGACAATGTACGTGTAATTTTCCATTACGTTGGCCGCTCTTGGAATCGGGTTGGGATCCGGATCTTTTGAACGGTCGATGATAGGAACACCTGCTTTTTCATTTCCATAAGAATAGGCAAGTTCAAAATACATTCTGCTGCTCATGAACAGAGCTTCTCCCAGATATTTATTTTTTGTTGCCTGGGAGGTTTGAATATTATCAACGTTACGGATCACACGGTTCGCAACTCCAATCACATTATATCTTTTGTTCCATTGGGTTTCAAGATCACCTGCCGCGATATAATTGCTGCTGAAGTTTTTGGCGTTATCCGCCTCACTTTTTGCTCTTCCGGTTACCATATCATCACTGGCATTGATAAACCAGAACAAACCTCTGCCGTAAAATTCACCATCGAATAAAGGCTTGTACATCGCGTTTGCCCCGGTAATAAGATCGTTTTCTGTTTTCCAGAAGCTGGCTTCGGTAGGTGTTCCTTCAGGTTGAACATCCAGTTCGCCTGTACATGACAAAAGCATTACGGATATTCCTGATACTAACAATATTTTATTGAAAAATTTCATTTTTTTACTTTTTGTTGGTTAAAAATTATAATCCGATCTCTACTCCGAAGATGAATGAGCGTGCCTGAGGATATCTTCCGGTATCTACTCCGTAAGAGTTCATTCCTACTTCAGGATCAAATCCTGTATATTTCGTTATGGTAAACAGGTTGTTGGTGGTTACATACACTCTCACTTTGTTTACATCCAGTTTATGGTACAATTCTTTTGGTAATGAATACCCGATGGTAAGGTTTTTCAGCCTTAAGTAAGATCCGTCTTCCACGTAGAAATCTGATACTTTGGAATAATTGCCGCTTGGGTCACCGTGTACCAGTCTTGGGATATCGGTATTCGTATTCTGAGGTGTCCATGCATTCAGGATATCTCTGTCCATATTATAGTTTTGTCCCGTTCCACCCGGATTCAACGAAATAAACTTCATTCCGTTGAAAATTTTGTTTCCGTAAACGCCCTGGAAGAATAAATTCAGATCAAAGTTTTTCCAGGTCATATTGTATGAAAAGCCATAGGAGAACTTAGGGTATGGACTTCCAAGATTAACAAAATCATTATTATTAAGCACTCCGGTATTTCCTTCCTTTTTCAGGAATTTGATATCTCCCGGCTTGGCATTGGGCTGGATAAGATTTCCGTTGGCATCTTTATAATTGTTGATTTCTTCCTGAGTCTGGAAAATCCCTCCGGTCTTATAACCATAAAAGGAATACAGGGGATCGCCTACTTTCACGCGGGTTGGCTTCAATACACCTCTTACTCCGTTATCATTGATGAAGATCTCATCCACATTGGCAAGCTGCTTCACCGTATTTTTTAGTTGACTCATCGTAGCTCCTATTGAGAACGTGAAATCGCCGGAAACTACTTTGTTATAATTGATTCCCAATTCGTATCCTTTATCCTGGAATAATCCCGCATTCACATACTGATTATTGTACGTTGCCGTACTTGGCAAGCTTACGTTGAAGATCTGATCTTTGGAATTTTTCACGAAATAATCGAACTGTAAAGAAAGGCTGTTGTGAAGGAATGAAGCATCTACGCCGAAGTTGGTCTGCTCAGATTTACCCCATTTCAGGTCCGGATTCGGACGTGTGGTTGCATAATATGCAATATTCTGAGAAGGATCCTGTCCGAAAATCACATTATTATCTCTCGTCATCAAAGGATTCACTGCCTGAGGTGAAATTCCTCCAAGATTACCCAAAATACCATAACTTCCTCTCAGTTTCAGACTTGAAAGCCATGAGATATCTTTCATAAAGTTTTCTTTCGAAACCACCCAGGCACCGGAAACGGCATAGTAATTAGCAAATCTGTTCTGTTTTGCTACGAGCGAAGAACCATCACGTCTTCCCAATAAGCTTACAATATACTTTCCTGCATAGTCGTAGTTTACTCTCGCCAGATAAGAAACCAAAGATTGTTTGAATCTGTAACTGGAAACATCTTTATTGGTATCCGCAGCGTTCTGAAGGTGCTGGAAAACCTCAGCTTCACTTCTGAAATCATATGATTTTGCCACAAAACCCTCATCAATTGTTTTCTGGAAAGTAAAACCTCCAAGGAAATCGAAATTATGCTGTCCTGCTGAGATCTTATACGTTAACAATTGTTCTGCAAGCGCTGTTGAAGAATTATTGGATTGGTATTCCAGATTATTGGTATCAAAAATTTTCCCAATCTCAAGGACTCTGTACGTAAAGTTTTTTACATCCCCCAGCTTAAAAGTCTGTGAGAAATTGGAACGGAATTTTAAATCTTTTGCCAGTGTAATTTCAGCATAAGGATTAATTAAAATCTCGTGGGTAGGATTTCTGATGCTGATTCTTTTAAGATACGCAACAGGGTTGATCATATCTCCATAACCACCCGCCACATCAATCGGCAGTCCGGAAAAAGCACCGCTGGGTGTATATACCGGAACATTGGGCGGATAGTACATAGCCGCCACCAAAGCTCCTGTATATCCACTTTTGGTATCAGCTGTATTGCCGTCAGAGTAATTATAGTACATATTTTCTCCGATCGTGAGCCAGTCTTTTACTTTATGTTCAGAATTGACTCTGAAATTGTATCGTTTTGCCTGAGTATTCAGTAAAATCCCCTCAAGGTTTCTGTGGTTCATGCCCACAAAATATCTGGATTTCTCACTTCCTCCGCTAAGATTAATATTGTATTCCTGAATAGTTCCTGTTCTGAAAATTTCTTTCATCCAGTCTGTTCTGGTAATTCTTCCGTCCGGATATTGATTAGGATTAAAAGCAGTTGGCAGACTTCCCAGTTTCCCCGCATTTTCATAGGCTTTGTACATCACATCCTGAAATTCTGCCGCATTCAGGGATTCTTTCAGCCTCCATGCCTGGTTTAAACCGTACTTAACATCAAAATCTACTGTTAGATTTCCTTTCTTCCCTTTTTTAGTGGTAATAAGAATAACCCCTCCGGAAGATCTTGCTCCATAAATGGCCGCAGAGGCATCTTTAAGTACAGAAATATCTTGAATATCATTCGGATTGATAGAGGGTGTTCCGTTGAAAACCACTCCATCCACCACATACAAAGGTGTTTCTCCATTGATTCCTCCCAGACCACGAATATTGACCTTCGGTGCTCCGTTAGGATCTCCACCTTCGTTCACTACAGTTACTCCGGGAGCTTTCCCCTGAAGAACTTCTCCTACTCCGGATAAAGATCTGGAGGTTAGCTTATCCAGCGAAGCCTCCGAAACGGCTCCGGAAACTTTACTTTTTTTCTGTGTTCCGTAGCCGACAACAACAATCTCGTCGATGGATTTTTCTTTTAAGCTGTCTTTTTTTTGAGCGAGGAACACCGGTGAAGCCGATATTGCACCAATAAGTAATACCCTTCCCGTTAAATACGTTACGGATACAGGGATTTTAAATACATTCATGATCTCCTTTTTGATTAGGTGCAAAATTAGATCAGTCTGCTTCCATGCCTCATTAAGGTTTTCTTATGTTTTTATTAAGAAATTTTAGATTTTTTCAGGCACCATCTACCACAAAATAAAACTAAACGACTGTTTTTCAGAAATATATGTAATTAAAAATAATCATTCCTCCGATGATAAATAATGAATTAATATTAAGTTTGTCTTAAATTTATTATCAAACCGGGACAATAAATGAAGACTCATTAAAAATTATTTCAGAAATAATAAATAACTGAGTTCATTTTTCTTTTTTTACATTTGCTGAAAATAGATTTTACTTTTGAACACAGACTATTAAAAACGTCTCACTGGTATCAGAAGAAAATAAAAACATTAAAAATCATACGAATTCAATGACCATCATTATAACAGGAACCTCATCAGGAATCGGGTTTGCATTGGCAGAATATTTTGGTAAAAAAGGACATAAAGTATACGGATTAAGCAGAAAATATACAGAAAGCCAATACTTCAAATCTATCCCAACTGATGTGACAGAAAATACTGCAGTTCAAAATGCTGTAGCTGAGGTTTTAAAAACAGAAAGCAAAATTGATGTTCTGATCAACAATGCCGGAATGGGAATGGTAGGTGCAGTGGAAGATTCTACGAAAGAAGATATTCTGAAGCTTTTCAGCCTGAATCTTGCCGGACCTGTGCAGATGATGAGTGCCGTACTCCCGAATATGCGTACGCACAAATTTGGAAAAATCATCAATGTTTCCAGTATCGGAAGTGAAATGGGTCTGCCTTTCCGTGGATTTTATTCGGCTTCCAAATCCGCATTGGATAAAGTAACTGAAGCGATGAGATATGAAGTTTACCCATGGAATATTGATGTATGCTCTCTGCATCTGGGAGATATTAAAACCAATATTGCAGACAACAGAGTCATTGCACAGGTTTCCCAGCCTTATAAAAATGTTTTTGACAAAGTATATGCGCTGATGAATTCTCACGTGAATGACGGAACAGAGCCTTTGGAAGTGGCAGAATACATTGAAAAACTTTTAGCAAAAAATAAATGGAAAGCGCATTATTATTTTGGTAAATTCGGACAGAAAATCGGGGTTCCTTTAAAATGGATTCTTCCGCAGGGAACTTATGAGAATTTGATGAAGAAGTATAATAAACTGGATAAAAATTAGTTGATTGATAAGGCGCATTGTCATTCTGAACACAGACTGAAAGTCTGCAAATGTAGTTCAGAAATGCAGTGAAGAATCTTTTGTATTTATAGAGATTCCTTTTCATATTCAGAAGAATAAATTGAAATTACTTTTAAAAATATTTTTTGTACTGTTCTGCGTTTTTACACAAGCGCAGAAGAAGCAGTATTGGCTGATTGATACGGAGACCAAGGTCAGGAAAAAAGTAAAAGATTCTACTTCCGCTGTAAAATTTCTGGATTCATTAGCCCAGAGTAATTATTTCTTTACCCAGCTGAAAGACGTAAAAATAAAAGGTGACAGCACGGAAATTTTCTACGATAAAGGAAAGAATTTCAACGAAACGTATGTCAACCTTACAGATTCTCTTGTTCAGAAATTAAAAATCCAGAAAGATTTTTTCACTAAAAATTTAGACTCCACCAAGAAAAGTATCAACAAGACTTATATTGATGAAGGGTATTCTTTCAGCAGAATCAAATCTAAATACAAAGGCCAGAAAAACGGTTATCCGATCGTAGAACTTGACATCAACAAGAATGATAAAAGAACAATCAACGGGTTCGTGGTAAAAGGATACGAAAAAGTTCCCAAAAGATTCATCAAAAACCTGGAAAAGGAGTTTAAAGATAAAAACTATGATGATAAAAACCTTTTAGCCATCAACAAAACCTTTCAGAGTCATCCTTTTCTGACCCTTGAACGGCAGCCTCAGACTTTATTTACAAAAGATTCCACCAGTATTTACCTGTTTCTGGAAAAGAAAAAGACAAATACTTTTGATGGGGTAATCGGCTTCGGGAATGATAAAACTTCCAAGTTTACCTTAAACGGGACAATGAATGTCAATTTCAGGAATATGTTCAATGGTTTTGAAACCGTGAATTTATACTGGCAGAGAAACCCTGATAAAGGACAGACTTTCGATCTTAGGGTAGATATTCCGTACCTTTTCAAATCGAATGTCGGGATGGATACAAAAGTAAATATCTACCGTCAGGATTCTACGTTTGCCAATGTAAAATTCCTGCCTGCCTTTTATTACCACATCAACAACCGGAATAAAATAGGTCTAAGGGCAACTTTGGAAACCTCTACTATTATTGACACCTTATACGTTCAGGGAAAAGACTACAACAAAAAAGGGATCGGGATATGGTATGAAATGACTGAGCCTACAGATATTGACCTTTTCCTTTATAAAACAAGGATCAATGCCGGATATGATTTCTTAACAACCACTTATTCAAAAGATAATATTAAAGCCAATCAAAACCAGTTTTATTTCTTTGGAGAACATAATTATCATATTTCAGGAAATCACTTCCTGAACATCAAAGCGGAAGGTGCGATGATGGATTCTAAAATAGAATTCTCTGCCAATGAATTATACCGTTTTGGCGGCTGGAACTCCATGCGGGGTTTCAATGAAAACTCGCTCGCCGCCGACTTCTATTATTACGGAAGTTTGGAATACAGATATCTGATTGGTAACCAGGCTTTTTTTGATGTCTTTGGCCAATATGGTCAGCTCAACAATAAATCTTTAAATGTAAAACCCAAGCTCTACAGTGTCGGGCTCGGTTTCAATTTCTTCATTCCTATCGGTTTGATGAGCTTCCAGCTGTCTAATGGTAATGAGTTCGGAAATCCTTTTAAATTTAATGATATTAAAATCCACTGGGGAATTCTGAGCAGGTTTTAGAAATAGAAAGGAAGAGGGAAGCTGGAGGCTGGAGGCTGGATGTTATCAAAGTCACAGTTTTACTATTCTATTATTATTAGAAAGTTTTTATTCAGAATTTATTACTGTGAGCTTCAAGAAGTTGACAACACCACAATAACTTCCAGCCTCCCTCTCCCAGCTTCCTAACAATATTTATATAATAAAGCAAAAGTCTCCATACAAAAGACATTTTCTATTTTACTTTTCTATTAATTCTTCATGTTAAAAAATATTAAATCGTATTTTTATTTTAATGCATCATTAAAGTACAGGTAACAGTGCTCTGCTAAATTTGCTTTCAAAAAAATGAAGAAAACTCTAGCCACTTTTGCCGTTTTTTTACTTCCTCTTTATTTTTCCGCACAGGAAATCAATATTTCAGGAAATGTAAAATCAGAAAACGGTTCTAGTGTTTCCGGTGTGAACATCACCGACAAAAACACAGGAAAGACTGCTACTACAGATGAAAATGGTAATTTCACTATTTCTGCAAACCCAAAAGATATTCTTGAATTTTTTGCTCCTGATTTTTCCGTTTATACCGTTGAGGTTTCTTCCAAAAAACAGTATTCCGTTGTTTTAAAAAAGCAAAACGAAAAGCAGATTGAAGGCGTTGTTATTACCGCTTTAGGTATTGCCAAAAAGAAAGAAAAAATCGGATATGCTACTCAGGAAGTGGGAACGAAACAGTTTGAAACCATTACTACGCCGAGTATCGGGAACTTATTTTCCGGACAGGTTGCTGGTCTGAATGTTTCCAATCCAACGGGAATGCAACAGGCCCCACAGTTTACATTGAGAGGAAATTCCAATCTCGTTTTTGTCATTGATGGTGTTATTGTGGAAAAAGAGGTTTTCCAGAATTTAGACCCTAATAATATTGAAAACATCAACGTACTGAAAGGAGCTACCGCTTCTGCTTTATATGGTTCAAGAGGTCGTTACGGAGCTGTTTTGATCACCACAAAAAATGCGAAGAAGAAAGGATTCTCCGTTGAATTCTCTCAAAATACGATGATCACAGGAGGCTTTACCAATCTCCCGAAAACCCAGACTGAATATGGTAACGGTTCTCATGGAAAATATGAATTCTGGGACGGAGCTGATGGCGGCGTGAATGACGGAGATATGATCTGGGGGCCAAAGTTTGTTCCAGGTTTGCAAATTGCCCAGTGGAACAGTCCGATTAGAGATAAAGTAACAGGTCAGGTCGTTCCGTGGTATGGAGCTGTGACGGGAACTCAGTATGATGATAAATCAAGATATGAAAGAGTCCCGATTGACTGGAAATACCATGATAACTTAAGTACATTCTTAAAACCAGCAGTGATCAACAATAATAACTTTGCGATCAGCTACAGAAACAACAAAGACGTCTACAGATTCTCCGGGAATTTCATGAATTATGATGACAGGGTTCCGAATTCATACCTTCAGAAATACGGAATTAATTTTTCTTCTGAAAACCATCTTGGTGAGAAATTAATCTTTGATACAAAATTCAACTTCAATCAGGCCTTCACCCCTAATATTCCCAACTACGATTACAACCCAAGCGGACATATGTACACCATCCTGATCTGGATGGGAGGCGATGTAGACGGAAAGGCACTGAAAAATCACATGTGGATTCCCGGAAAGGAAGGAAGAGCACAGGCCAACTGGAACTATGCCTGGTACAACAACCCATGGTTCGGAGCTGAGTATTATAAAAATCAGAACAGAACCAATATTATCAATGCACAGACAGGCTTAGAGTATAAAGCAACCCAGGATCTATCGGTAAAAGGGAAAATATCTCTTGTGGAAAACCACAGCAAAACGGAAATTTTGAGCCCTTATTCTTACTTCAATTATAGTGCGCCGAGAAGCGGAGGTTATATTTTGAAAGATAATAAGACATGGAACCTGAACTATGATGTTTTAGCCACCTATAAGAAAAAAATATCTGAAAACTTTGATTTTACGATCAATGCCGGAGGTTCCGCCTTCTATTATAAAAACAACAAAAATGAAAGGTCTACGGACGGATTGAAAATTCCTGAAGTGTACACTTTTGAAAACTCTATCGGAGCGCTTAAAAATTATACCTATCTGAAGGAAAAGTTAATTTACAGTGCTTATTCAACCATAGATATCGGATTGTATAATGCGTTCTTCATCAATATTTCCGGACGTAACGACTGGTCTTCCACACTGCCTAAAGCCAACAGGTCTTACTTCTATCCTTCTGCTTCCATCAGTGCGGTTATTTCAAACCTGGTAAAATTGCCGGAATCTATTAATCTGTTGAAGCTTTCCGCTTCATGGGCCAAAGTTGCCTATGACTTCCAGCCTTATTCCATCAGAAATTATTATCTGAATAACCAGGGAATCACATTCAACGGAAATCCGACTTATTATTATCCAACAACGCTGAATGTTGAAAATATGCTGAAACCTGAGCAGACAAAATCTTATGAATTAGGGCTAAGTACAGGCTTCCTGAATAACAGGATAACTTTGGACGCTACTTATTTCAGAACATTAGATTATAATAATATCCTTCAGTTCCCTGCCGCAGAATCATCAGGTTTTACTTCACAATATGTAAACGGGAATGAGTATACCACAAAAGGTTTTGAAATTACCCTTGGTATGGTTCCGGTAAAAACAGCTGATTTCAGTTGGAAAACCTTAATCAACTGGAGTACTTATGAGCAAAAGCTGACTTCTATTTATGATAATATGCCCAACTACCTGAACATTAAGTTAGGGGAAAGAATGGATAGCTATTATGACTATACATGGCAAAAGTCTCCGGACGGGAAAGTCATTCTTGATGCCAATTCAGGAATGCCGACCAGAGCTAATGCTCCGACTAACTTAGGACATTTCAATCCGGACTGGACTTTCGGTTTCAACAACTCATTTAAATATAAAAAATTTACTTTAAATATCGGAATTGACGGAAGCATTGGAGGGATAATGAGATCGCAGGTAGTAGAAAAAATGTGGTGGGGTGGAAAACATCCTAACTCCATAGCGTACAGAGATCTTGAATACGCGAATCCGGGAACCTATTATTTTGTACCGGATGGGGTCAACTACAATCCTGCAACCGGTCTTTATACTCCGCACACGAAAGCCATCAGCTTTCAGGACTGGGCACAGAATTATCCATATCAGGCAAGAGTAACGCAGGATGAAAGTGAAGAATTTGCCAACGTTTTCGACAGAACCTTCGTTAAGCTGAGATCGGTAGTGCTGGAATACGATTTCTCTTCATTACTGAATCCGAAAGGAATGGTAAAAGGTTTCACGGCCAATATTTCTGCTTATAATTTAGCCATGTGGAAAAAATCAAAGAACCTTTACTCCGATCCTGATTTCCAGATCAGATCAGGAAGAGAGGGTGATGTAAGCAATGATATTCAGGATCCTTCCAGCAGATGGTTTGGAATCGGTTTTAATCTTAAGTTTTAACTAAAAAGTACGTCAAGACAATGAAAAATACTATAAACAAAATGAAAGCGCAAAAAGGTAAAACGGCAAAATGGCTGATGAAATCTATGTTTGCTGCGGGATTCCTTACCTTGGCTTCATGCGAATCCAACCTTGATACCATCAATGAAAATCCTAATGACCAGGCCAGCATTGATCCTAAATATCTTTTGACCTACGTAGAAAAATACACTTTCCAGGTAAATGGAGATAATATGTATGCCTCAAGGATGATGATTGGTACCGATGGTGAAAATTCATATCAGTATATGAAATGGAATGATGCTTCTTTTGAAGTTTATACCAAAGGGCTGTTAAATACAGGGAAGATGATGCAGGAAGCAGAGAAAAGAGGAAATAAAAATTATCTGGCCATCGGAAAATTCTTGAGAGCCTATCATTTCTTCAATATCAGTTTAAAAGTCGGAAGCGCTCCTTATTCTGAAGCAGCCAAAGGTGAATCCGGAATTACACAGCCTAAATATGATTCACAGGAAGCCATCATGTCCGGAATTTTATCAGAGCTCAAAGAAGCCAATGATCTTATTAATACCAGCGATAAAATTGAAGGTGACATTGTATACAACGGAGATGCTTTAAAGTGGAAAAAACTGATCAACTCCTTCCGTCTGAAAATTCTTATTACTTTATCTAAAAAAAACACAGTAGGAAGTTATAATATTGCTACAGAATTTGCTTCCATTGCAGGAAGCCAGTCTATCATGACTTCCATTGCTGATAACGGTGAACTTAAGTTTGCTGATGCTGCAGACAGCCGATACACTATGTTTAACAACAGTGGATATGGTTCTAGTTTGTATATGGCAGATTATTTTATCAATATGTTCAAAGACAGGCATGATCCACGTTTGTTCACTTTTGCAGCACAGACTACAGGAGCAAAAGAAGCCGGAAAAGCAATTACAGATTATACAGGATATAACGGAGGAAATCCTACTTCTCCCTATTCTGATAATGCTGCTTTGATCACTGCAAAAAATATTTCTAAAGTAAACGATCGTTTTTATAAAGACCCTACTAACGAACCTGCTTCTGTATTAAGTTATTCAGAACTTGAGTTTATTCTGGCTGAAGCTGCGGCCAGAGGATGGATTTCCGGATCTGCCAAAACACATTACGACAATGCTGTTAAGGCAAGTTTCAATTTTTATCAGACTTATGTAAAAAATCCGGGACAATATTTCTCAGGCTTTGATGTAAACCAATATCTTGCAACTCCTTTGGTAGTGTATAATGATGCTGATCCTTTACAGACACAGCTCGAAAAGATCATGACTCAAAAATACATGATGATGTTCCATCAGGCACAATGGACTTCTTATTATGATTATCTGAGAACCGGTTATCCAAATTATCCGTTAAAGTCCGGAGTTGCTGCACCTTTCAGATTCAGATATCCGCAATCTGAATATAATTACAACAGCAATAATTTAAAAGCTGCTTTAAACGCTCAGTACGGAGGAAATGATAATATCAACTCCAAACCCTGGTGGTTACAATAAAAATCTGATTATTTTTATATAAAAACAAAGAAACCGCAGGAAAATCCTATTAACTTGCGGTTTCTTTCTTATTACGATTGAACATGAACAGAAGAGAATTTTTAGAAAAATCAAGCCTTTTATTAGCTGGATTAGGAACGTCAGGAGTTCTGCATCCTTCCATTTTAAAAGCTTTAGCCATTGATCCGGCTGCCCAGTCTACATTTTATGATGCAGAACATGTTGTGATCCTGATGCAGGAGAACCGTTCATTTGATCATGCTTTTGGCACTCTTAAGGGAGTAAGGGGCTTTCTGGATAAAAGAGCTTTTATAAAACAGGATGGACATTCCGTTTTTTTCCAAAAAAATGACGAAGGGAAATATGCTTCTCCCGCCCGTCTGGATTTAAAAAATACAAAATCTACCTGGATGAGCTCACTGCCACACTCATGGGCAGATCAGCAGAAAGCACTGAACAAAGGAAAATTCGATCAGTGGCTTCAGGCAAAAGCCTCAGGAAATAAAGATTATAAAAATATTCCGCTGACATTAGGATATTACAACCGTGAAGACCTTCCGTTTTATTATCAGCTGGCAGATGCATTTACCATATTCGACCAGTATTTCTGTTCTTCACTCACCGGAACAACTCCCAACAGGCTATTCCTTTGGTCCGGAACATTAAGGGAACAGCAAAACGGAAAAGTAAAAGCCAATGTTGTTAATGAAAACATTGACTATGATAAAGCGAGACAGGCCAGATGGAAAACCTTCCCTGAGATTTTGGAAGAACAGAATGTTTCATGGAGAATTTATCAGAACGAAATCAGTCTTCCAAAAGGAATGTCCGGCGAGCAGGAAGCGTGGTTAAGTAATTTTACAGATAACCCGATTGAGTGGTTTTCAAGATTCAATGTTAAGTTTTCAAAAGGATATTATGAAAACATTCCCAATATCATAAATTATCTGAAAAAGGAAATTGAAAAAAATCCTGATCAGAAAAAAAGACTGGAAGCCATGCTGGCTGAAGTTCAGGAAGATCAGGTGAGGTACCATCCTGACAATTATTCAAAACTTTCAAATGAAGAGAAAAACCTGCACGAAAAAGCTTTCACCACCAATGTACATGATCCTGATTACTGGAAACTGGAGATCGGAAAAGATGAAAATGGTGAAAGGCTTGTCGTTCCCGAGGGTGATGTATTATTCCAGTTCCGTAAAGATGTGGAAGAGAAAAAGCTTCCAGTGGTTTCCTGGCTGGTAGCCCCGGAACATTTTTCTGATCATCCGGGATCACCATGGTATGGAGCATGGTATATTTCTGAAGTTCTGAATATTCTGACCAAAGATCCTGAAACCTGGAAGAAAACCATATTTATCATCAATTATGATGAGAATGACGGGTATTTTGATCACGTATTGCCTTTTGCCCCGCCGGTGAATCCAAACCAGCCTGTTGATATGAACGGAAAAGAAGGGGTGGAATATGTGGATAAAACTCAGGAATATATGAGCAATCCTGCTTTGAAAAGCTATGAAAAAGTAGAAGGGACTGTCGGATTGGGTTACAGAGTCCCTATGATCATCGCTTCTCCCTGGACGAAAGGAGGTTTCGTAAACTCTGAAGTATCGGATCACACTTCTGTACTGCAGTTTCTGGAGAATTTTATTATGAAAAAATTCAAAAAGAATGTTCATGTTGACAATATCAGTGACTGGAGAAGAGCGGTATGCGGTGATCTTACATCAGCTTTCAATTCTTCCAGTGTAAAAGTTCCTCAGATGGATTATCTTGATCAGAAGGATTATGCTAAAACCATCAACGCAGCTAAAAATAAACCTGTCCCTAATTTGAAATGGTATTCTGAAGATGAACTTAAAGATAGCCTGCTTGACATTCAGGAAAGAGGACTGAAACCTTCCAATCCATTGCCTTATCATTTCCATGTAAATCTGGAAGGAGACCATATAAAAATGACTAACCTGAAAGATAATGGGGTTCCTCTTTTGGTATATGACAGAACTCAATTCGACAATAATAATTATCATTTTTCATATGCTTTATATGAAAAGCAAACGCTATCCCATACTGTTCAGCCGGGAGCTTATGATTATGAAGTTTTCGGTCCCAATGGCTTTTTCAGGAAATTTAAGGGAAATAAAACTGTAGAAACAGAGGTGATCTTGACGAATATGACCTCAAAAAATCAGATTGAATTAATTATCAGAAATCACAAAAAGAAAAATTTTTCCATCAGTCTGGAAGATCTTTATACAAGAAGCGAAAGAACAGTTTCTGTACAAAAAACGGAAGAAAAAATCATTATTGATCTTGATAAATACAAAGGCTGGTATGATTTGAAGCTAAAATTAAACGATCATCTGTGGCACTTTGCCGGAAGAATAGAAACCGGAAAAGTTTCCGTTTCTGACCCGCATTGGGCTTAAAAACGCTTATAATATTGATAAAATACTGCACAACTTTGGGCAGTATTTTTTTTGAGTTATTTCAGCTTATAATGCATTACATATGATAAATAAGCAGTTATAAAAAAATTGTGGTATATTTTTTTCAAAACCTGTTGAATTTTATTATCTTCACTTTACTAATTAACAGTGTCATGAAAAAACTAAATTTAACTATTGCAGCGTCTTTATTTGCGTTTGCTCTATGCGGGAATCTGAGTGCCCAAGACCTCGCTACAGATAACCATACGGTTACCATTTCTATTCCCGAAGTTGCATTGGTAGATATTGAGCCATCAGCAACAAAAAATATTACCCTTGGATTTACAGCACCTACTGAAGCAGGAAATCCCATTATTCCAGCTGCAGCCAACACTACTTTGTGGCTTAATTATTCTTCTATCAAATCTGTGGCAGACCCTACCCGTAACGTAAGCGTAAAAATGAACGCTATCATTCCTGGAGTAGATCTTAATGTAACGGCGGCAGCAGCCACCGGAGCAGGAGCAGGTACATTAGGAACTTCTGCAGGTCTGCTTACATTAACTGGTACTGACCAGACTATTATTTCCGGTATTGGAAGTGCTTACACTGGAAATGGAGCTAATAACGGTCACAATCTTACCTATGCAATCGCTGCAGGAAGTGGTCCTGGAGGGGTAGCAGCTTACGCCGATTTACAAGCTACAGCTACTGTTGCGGCTACCGTTACGTATACGATATCAGACAATTAGAATTTAATTTAAATTCAATTTCGCGTTTCAAAAAACAAGAAGAAGTTGTTATTCAGTTTCTTCCTGGCTTTGTATTATTAATGATTTAACTTCAAACTTTACACAATGATAAAGCGTATCCTTCTTTTGATCACCCTGATTTTGCAGTTCAGCTTTTTACATGCCGGTATTGTGATTCTCAACGGGCTTACGCATTCTTACAAAATAGAAAACGGAAAGGTTTATAAAGGAAAAGTTGCCATTGAAAACACGGGCAGCAATCCTCAAAGTGTAAAAATATTTTTACAGGATTATACCTACCATGCGGACGGAACGATCAATTATACAGCATTACGTACCAATAAACGAAGTAACGGAGAGTGGCTGAAACTCAACACTAATCTTGTTACCCTTAAAGGTAAAGAAAAGACTGAGATCTTCTATGAAATAACCATTCCCAATCAGGCAATGGATCCTGGAAGTTATTGGAGTGTGATTATTGTAGAGCCGGTAGAAGAGATAAAACCCAGCGACGGTAAGCCGGGAGTAAGTATCACTTCTGTTATACGATATGCCATTCAGGTCATTACAGATTTTGAAACAGAAAAGGCCCAGCCGGACCTTAAGTTTGAAAGTGTAAAGGTGGAAAAACAGGAAGGAAAACAAACAGCAAAGATAGCAATAGCCAATAATGGCAATCTTTACTGTAAACCGACAGCTTCCATTGAAATCTATAACCGCAAAACGGGTGAAAAAGTGGGAACTTATTCAAGTTTAACCATGGGGCTTTTGCCAGACACCTCCAAAACATTTTACATTGATATCAGTAAAGTACCCCCTGATAAATACAAAGCAGCTATTATAGCCACCGATGAAGAAGAGAATGCTTTTGCACTCAATGTGGAATTAGAAGTAAAGAATGATTAGAAATTGGACTTTATTTATTATCATATCACTATTCCCGGTATTTATTTTTTCCCAGGAGCAACCCAACCGGTTGATCAGTAAAAAAGATAGTTTAATGCCGGGAATGTCTACTTCTATTCCCTTCACCTTAGAAAATAATTCGAAGGAAACCAAAACATATGATATTTCAGTTGTCACATCAAGTTCCTCAATCAATCCTATTCTGGCAAAAGGAGAATTTCAGATTCTTCCGTATGAAACATCAGTATATCTGGTTCCATTACGTGTCGGAACAGAAACAGGACAGGGTACTTATTCTGTAACCCTGAACATTACAGATCGTAGTAATGGAACAGCTTTTACAAAAAATTCAAAAATCGTAGTTTCCGGAAACAGAAAGCTTTTGGTAACGGCTTTAAATACCCCTGAATTTGTAAGAGCAGGAGAAACAATCCGTGCTTCTTTCCTTTTGAAAAATAATGGTAATGTTACAGAAAACATTGTTCTTGAAAGTAAAAATGCCGTAGTTGATAACGAGTCATCCCTTGTTCTTGCACCCAATGAATCAAAAATTATTACGATTCACAAAGTAACAAGTCCTGAACTTGCTCAAAATGAATTTCAAAACCTAAATCTTTCGGTACACCCGAAGAGTCGTCCCAAAGAAATTCAGGATGTCTACGCAACTACTCAGGTAATTTCAGTAAAGCCATCTGAAAACGATATTTATCACAGACTTCCTGTTGCCCTCTCCCTATCTTTTATCGGAATGCAGAATATGGGAGTTTATCACGATGGTTTTCAGGGTGAAATCTATGGTAAAGGAACACTGGACAAGAATAATAAAAACCAGATTGAATTTAGAGCAGTTACTCACAATCCTGTAGAACTCAATACATTTACTCAATATGAAGAATATTTTGTGAATTATAAACGGAACAATCTTTCTATTCATTTAGGTGATAAAACCTACTCTTCATCCTATCTTACAGAATTTGCAAGATATGGCCGCGGGGCAGAAATCCGGTATGATTTTGATAAAGTGAGCTTCGGTGGGTTCTATAACCATCCAAGATTTTTCAGAGATATTAAAGATGAATTCAATTTCTATTCAGCCTTTAAAATCCGAAAAGAGTCCGAAATTTCTGTAGGATACCTTTACAAAACTCCAAGAAAAGAAGAAATCAGATATAGTGAAGTAAGACTTGATTCTAATGCTCATTTACCTTACGCCAAGGGAAAATTTAAGGTTTCAAACAATATAACTTTTTCTGGAGAATTGGCATACAGTACTACACAAAAAACAGATGGAACAGCTTACTTACTACAGGCTGAGGCCGTTTTTAAAAAGTTGAATGGAAATTTAATGTACATGAAAGCCAGTCCTGATTTCGGAGGATATTTTACCAATACAAATACTTTTAATGGTAATATTTCCTACAATCTCACAAAGAAAATAAGTTTCTTTGCCAATTATATGCAGGATGCCAAAAATTTCCAAAGAGATACACTGCTCCTGGCAGCACCCTATAGAAAGTATTTTCAATATGGCATACAGTACAAATATATACCGAGTGGTTTCATTATCCTTAATAATGGATATCAAACCTATAAAGACCGTTTAGAACCTAAACAGTTTGATTATTATGAACGTTACTTTAAAGTAAGTATTAATCAGCAGATTGGGGTATTTCAGGTAAATGTGGATGGACAATTTGGAAAAACAGATAATTATCTAACGGGATTCAGTGGCAATTCAAGCTTTTATTCCGCAAACCTGTCATTTCAAAAGTTCAGAACATCTTTTAACATCTTCGGAAGTTATGCTATAAGCTCAAGATATCAGCTTCAAAACCAGAGAAATTTTTATTACGGAGCGAGAATCTTCAGCAAGTTTTCTGATAAGACCAGCTTAAGTATCTTTTATCAGAACAATTACATGCCAGAGGAATATTTTAAAGACAGAAATCTGTTTGAGCTTCTTTTTCATCAGCAGCTGTTTCAGGGGAACGAACTTGATCTTTCCGGAAGGTATTCACTACAAAGAGGGGAAATCGGAGATAAAGATTTTATATTTTCCATGCGCTATACCTGGCGCCCCAACGTTCCTGTACAAAAAATTGCCGAGTATATTTCACTGTCCGGAAATGTCAGCAGCTTAGGATTAAAAAAAACAGAAGGAATAAGACTAATACTTGGAAGTTATCTGTCTGTTACGGATAAGGATGGAAATTATATGTTTAAAAATGTTGTTCCCGGCAACTATTTTCTTGAAATAGACCGTTCCACGACAGAAATCAATGATATTCCAACCCAGACTTTTCCTGCAGCGCTTTCATTACTTAATAAGGAAAATACTTTTAATTTCGGATTAACAACAGCGGCGACTGTTCAGGGGCATGTTAAGTTCCTGGAAACCGGAGATAAAGATCAAAATGAATTTAGCCAGCTGCCATCTGCTAAAGGAAAGAAGAAAAAAGAAAGTATTATTGTGGAAGCTACCAATAACGATCAGACTTACCGTAAAGTATGCAACATAGGAGAAGATTTTGATTTCACCTATCTGCGTCCGGGAGACTGGATTGTGAAAGTTTACCGAAATGGACTTGATAAGCGTTATAAAATTTCAACGGACAAATTTATATTTACTTTACAGCCTTCGGAAACAAAGAAAATAACAATCAATGTTGTCAAACAGCAGATAGAGATCAAATATCAAAAGGAATCCTTGAAAGTAGGATATAATGAAATAAAAAAGAAGAGATGATTCTGATCCGTACCCTATTATTAATTGCATTTTGTGTTGTATCCGGGCCAATCTATTCCCAGACCGCAAATACTACTGTTAGTCTTACATTGCCTGTAGTAACTTTAATGGACATTGAGCCTACAGGAAGTATTGTGTTAAATTTTACAGCTCCTACAGAAGCTGGAAATGCTGTTGGAGCACCGACTCCCAATACATCAAAGTGGATAAACTATACATCTGCTATTGCTTCCGGAGGACTTACAAAAAGAATTACAGCATCTGTGAATCAAGTTATTGCCGGAGTCAATATAAGGCTGCAGGCAGCTGCGGCTTCCGGAGCAGGAGGCGGAACATTGGGAACATCTGCAGGACAGGTTACCCTTACTACCACTCCTACTACCATTATTAGCGGTATTGGTGGAGCATATACTGGAAACGGGGCCAATAATGGTCATGGACTTACCATATCGCTTTCCACCAACACGTATGCCAATTTACAGGCACAAGCCAATACAGCAATTGTCATCACCTACACCATCACAGAATAAAATTAAAAAATGAAAATAGAAAGCCCGTTTTTAAAAAAACAGTTCTTAAAAAGATATCTATATATTATTGCTTTAATAGCAGGTGCTTGCCTTAAAGGGCAAACTATAAACATTGCAGGAACGAGCTGGACTGCCAGTGTACCTGCCATTACGGAGGCAGGAAGTAACTATATCGGGACCTATGAGAATCCTTCTCAGTTAACACTATCAGGCAATTTACCAGGATCTTTTCTGAATGTTCTTTCAGCCTCAGGTGCTAAAATATCCATGCAGCTTGCTCCAACGTCCTGGAACAGCTCTTTGAAACTCTATGCGAAAAGAAGTGGAGGTACTACTAAGATAAATGGACTTTGCCTGGGATGCACCGCAACAATTACTGGTGGAACGGCCAATTATATAGAAATACTTCAAGCCAGTGCCGTAACGCTATCAACTATTACTTTTACAGGATTATTAGGAATCAGCAATAGTGTAGATTACTCAGCTATTAGTGTACAATTAGAGATTAGTGGCGTTTCTGTAACAATTCCTGCGGCGGCTTATAGTACTCAGGTAGTTTTTACAATTGGAGCCAATTAAACTCCAAAGCCAATCCATATCCAACTTATCATAATTAATTGAACAATCCATTTAAAGATATATTCAGTCAATTTGTATATAAAAAAACAATCCTTTTCAAAATCAGAAAAGAATTGTTTTTTTTAGTATGTAAATTTAATTAATGTTTGGCCCACCAAAGAGGAGTCAGTACAGCATCCGTACCGCCAAGTAATTGCACAGCTTTATCATATCCAGACTGATCAGTATTTCTGAAAGTACTTGGATATCTTAATCTCTGAGGGAAGTTCTGAATAGAATTCGTCATATAGTTCCCTGAGCTCAGATTAGGAAGGTTTGGCAATGGAGTTTCGATGGCTGGGTTTTCAAAAAACGGCAGCCCAAGTCTTCTCTGATCATTCCAGGATTCTAACGGTAGCCAAGGCATATTGGCAATATATTTCTGGGTAATAATCTTTGTCAGTTTATCATTTTTTACCGATCCGTTCTTATAAATGGTATTCACAGGATATTTAATTTCAACAGAAACTAAGTTCCCGGTTACAGGATCTTTATATTTCATGGTATGGCTTGCTCCCGGTTCTGTAATATGACTGTAAGAAACAGAAGTACCGTCACGGTTATAATCTGTTGAAGCAATATATTGACCATAGAATTGTGAAACTCCATTATAAACAAAACTTTCCTGAATTCCTTTATTATAAGCAGCTTCATCACTCATTGGAACGGTCCAGCCTTTCAATGCAGCTTCTGCCAGAAGGAAATAGGTTTCCCAGCTTGCAAAAAATATTCTTGCATTCTTACTTTCCCTGTACTGCTTACCTAAAGCCGGCATACATCCTACTACATTTCTTAAGCCGTTTCTCTGTCCTTTTACACCCCAGTTTCCAATAGTATAGGCGTTCCAGGTATTTACGGTATTTATTGTTATTTTAGAATTGTCTTCAAAAGTAAGATCTCCGTGATTGGTAGTTGCCTGGTTGGTATAAGTAGGATACAATGAGTAAACCGGGCTTGTAAGATCCCCCGGAATATAGAATGTTTTATAGGCTCTCGGATCAATTTTATTAGGTAATCCGTCCAGCCAGTATCCTGCACTTGGGTCGTTGGTCATTGTAGTGAACTGTTGATCATATTTTATACCAATATAATCAGATGCCTTTACCTGTGTATGTTGAGCTGCTGGTAATTGGTCTGTAGAATTTACTCCTCCCAGGCCAATGTATAAATTATTAAGGGTTGCTGATAAAATTTGAGAGTTCCATTCTCTGGACATTACACCTGTTAGCGCATCCCATCCCGGTTTTTCAGCAACTTTAAAATTATCTGTACTTGTAGCGATAAACATATTTGAACTTGCCGCTGCTTCAAATTCTGTTTTTGCTTTTGAAGGATCTACTTCGGCAATTCTCATGGCAATTCTCATCCTCATAGAGTTGGCATATTTGACCCATTGAGTCCAGTTAAACCCATACACCATATCATAGGCATTTTTATTGGACGGTACTCCTTGGGTTGTGTCCATTTTTGCGACTGCATCTTTCAATTCTTCCAAAATAAAATAATACACTTCTTTTTCAGAATTAAAAGTAGGATTCGTTCCCTGAAAAGCGTGAATAGGTTGAGGTCCGAAATTGTCCGAAAATTCACTCATTAAATAAGCTCTCCAGATTCTCGAAACCTGAATAACATTGTCATAATAAGGTTTTCCCTGTCCGGCCGCCTTTTTTTCATTAGCCAACTGAATGGCCGCATTCGCATTATTCAGCCAGTCTGAAATGTATTTCCAATATTCGGAAGTCCAGGAATCGTCGTAAGTTCCACCTGCAATTCCGGTTGTCAAATGCTGTCTTGCTGCCGTTTTCCAGTATAAAACAAAAACACGTTCTGCAATATTAGGATCTTGCTGGGCACCGAGAATTGAGTTATTTAATAAATATTCGGGTTCTGCCTTATTAGCGTCTACGGCAAACGGGTTATTATTAATGTCTTCAAAATCATTGCATGAAGTACATAGTAAACCAATCGTAAAAAATGATAAGATATATTTTTTCATTGTTTCAGTTGTTAATTAAAAGCCTAAAGTAATTGTAAATAAATAAGATCTTGAAGTGGGAAAAGCAAGGTTTTCAAATCCTGTAGCATTAGAATTAATTGCGAATACAGATTCCGGGTCGATTCCTTTAGCTTTACTATAGATCATCCATACGTTATTGGCCGTAAAAGCAACCTTAGCACTCTGTAAGGCCAGTTTTTGGAAAATACTTTTAGGAAAATTATAGGTCAGCTGAATATTTCTTAAACGAATATTGGTAGCATCATAAATGTTTTGCTCAGTAATTCCTAAATTTCCGGATGTTACAGCTCCCCAATAATCCTGTTGAGTAATTTCTTTTGTATTTGTTGTATAACCGCCATTTCCCTCCACTACGGCATCCAAAATCATATTATCACGTTTTCCTCCGGGCGCGGTGTCTGCAGCAAGTCCGTTCGCTTGTAATGCAGCTTGTGTTGCAGAGAAAAATTTACCTCCGATTCTTCCGTCAATTAAAAATGAAAGCCCGATATTTTTATAAACAAAGCTGTTTGTAAAACCAAACAAAGCTCTCGGGGTTTGATCTCCTAAATAATATTGATCAGGCGTTGCCTGCGGTAATCCGTTTTGATCCACAATCAATTTTCCGTAATAAGGACTGCTGGTATCTTCTACTCTTAAGAATTTTGTTCCGTAAATGGCTCCGTAAGGTTTTCCTACTTCTGCGAAGAAAGCAACGTTATCAAAACCTGATAAAGGATATTTTGAAACAATTCCATCAATTTTATCGATGTTGCTTTTCAACGTTGAAAAATTGGCATTGACATTCCACACAAAGCTTTCCTTCTTAAAGATATCTGTATTCATTACGAATTCAAACCCTTTGTTATGCAACCCTCCTGAATTAATCATCATTCTTTCATATCCGGAAAGTGGATTTATCGGAATGGCTATAAGCTGATCGGTGGCATTATTATTAAAATAACTTACATCCAGAGACACTCTGTCAAAAAACTTCATGTCTGCTCCAACTTCAAAAGTTTTAAGCTTTTCCGCATGTAAATCCGGATTAAAAAGTATCTTGTTCCTTGCAAGTACAATATGTCCGTTTGGATCAGTTGAAGCGATATATGTATTGTACAAGCTGTGAGGAGGTAAAGAGTTACCCACAATTGCGTAGGCCGCGCGAAGCTTAGCAAAGGTTAAGGCATTTAAAGTAGTACCATTTAATTTTTTCAGCATATCTGTCAAAACTAATGAAGTACTCACAGAAGAATAAAAATAAGACCTGTTATTTATATTCAAAGTAGAAGACCAATCATTTCTTGCCGTAGCATTCAGAAACCAATATCCGTCATAATTAATTTCAGCAGCAGCAAATACTGAATTAATTTTTTTCCACATATCAACTTCGGTTGTTGTAACAGAAGCAAGATCACTCGTATTAGACGTACTGAAAACATTGGCAATAACGAGATTTTGTGTGGAAAAATATAATGCTTTATCCCTGCTTTCCATCATCTGTCCATAAACAGAAAACGATCCTCCCCATTTACCAACAATATCATCTTTTTTAGCATTAAGACTTATGATATAATTATTTTCATAAAACTTTTCCTGACCGGTAGAGTAAGAATTATTACGTCTGGATCCCGTCCAAACCCTGGTATCCGAATTTAAGGAATAGAAATCCGTTCCTAATCTTACATCTGCGCTCAGCCAGTTATTAAATTGATATTTAAGATAACCGTTTAATAAAAACCTGTCTTTTTTATCAGCGTTCAATGCATTATAAGCAGTCCAATAGGGATTAATTCCATTAGAGGTTATCCAGCGCGATGTCACTCCATTTTGCATCTGCCCCTCACGATAATCTCTTATATCAACATTTTGAGGCATCAGAAGGATTGCTGGGTAGTAATTCCCGTCACCTTGCCCTGCAGAGGGTCTGTTTGTACCTTTAACACTCATATACTGAGCTTTCACCTCAGTAGTCCATCTTTTATTAGCCCCAAAATTAGAATTCATTTTCGCCATAAAATTGAACCTCTCATATTTTGAGTTCGGAATCTGGCTATTACTGCTTAAATAATTAGCAGAAGTGTACAAGCTTGATCCTTCACCAATGTTCTCCTGAAAGCTCAATGTATGCTGAGAATTAGTTCCTGTCTTAAAAAAGCTTTTTAAGTTATCGTGGACTGTCATATTTGAACCTTCAAAAGTCGGTCCCCAGGAAGTTGTATTGTCGGTCCCCGTAGGATTGACCAAACCATTACTTCCTTGTGCGAAACTATGCTGCAAATCAGGTTTCATAAAAATATTTTCAAAACCTAAGCTTGTAGAATATGTAATTCCTAATCCCCCTTTTCTTTTACCGGTTTTTGTAGTAATCAAAATAACACCGTTTCCACCTCTGGAACCATAAAGAGCAGAAGCAGCACCACCTTTCAGAACAGAAAGACTTTCAATGTCGTCCGGATTGATATCACTTAGACCATTCCCCATATCAAGATCCGGATTCCAGAAATCGTTATTAGAATCTTTTCCATTCTGCTTAGCCTTTGATCCTAAGCTATTACTTAACGGAACTCCATCTACCACAATAAGAGGCTGATTATCTCCTGTAAACGAATTAAATCCCCGCAGGTTAATTTTGGAGGAAGAACCTGGTCCAAAACTTCCTTTAATCACTTGTAACCCGGCAACTTTTCCTGCTAACGCATTGGTAACATTATTTTCTTTGGCGTCAACAAGGGTTTGTCCTTTCACATCCTGGAAAGAATATCCAAGCGCTTTTTTTTCTTTTTTTACACCATAAGCTGTAACAACTACTTCGTCAATCTTTGACGCTTTAGTTGAATCACTTTGTGCATACAATCCACCGAAAAAGAATAAGGATTGGAGCAGTCCAACCTTAAAAATGGTTTTTTTCATAAAAATTAGATTTGGTATATATTTAACAATATCACTAGATATTTCAACAAATAAACGTAATTATCATTAAATTAATATACAATCATTAATTATTTATGCTAAATCTATTAATAAAAGCAACCAAATTATTCTAATCACAACATATTCAATCATTACTATGAGTGTAAAGCTTTTGATACTTAAATAATTAAGTAAAATTTAAAGTTAAAAGAGCTCTAGTCTGAATCTTGTACTTTGTGGGGATTGAGTTGAATAAAATAATGGATTTGTCTAGATTCCTATGGAGTGACTGTTGTAAATGATCAGCTTAAATCGTGAGTTCATATATCCCCAATCGTATCATTCCGCAGGAATCCAGCCTCCTTTATTAGAGTCTTAAAAGGATTTAAAAGGTAAAAGTAATACTTGAGTTATGTGCTAATACTGTGTTGAGACTCCTAGGGAGTGACCATTGGAGTGTGTGCTGTCCAGCATAAGTGACAAGTGATAAATGATAATGATGGATGATCCATGATAGTTGATGAATGGTGAATAATCGATGTATTACTCATTACCCATTGCTCATTGCTTATAAGCTTAACTTGGGTATAAAACAAAAAAATCCTTTATCACAATGATAAAGGATTTTTTAAAAATAAAATAAAAACTGGCGGCGGCCTACTCTCCCGCGTTAGCAGTAC
>NZ_SCNC01000056.1:0-1389 GCF_005503635.1 Chryseobacterium sp. 2VB | reverse complement strand
TGTCTCGTCCTGAAATAGCGATACACAAAAAAGAATCGTTATGGCAGAAACATTAACATCCACGTACATTAAACGTACACAGAAGGATTACAGTTTAAGTTTAAAACTTCAAATCGTGAAAGAAGTTGAATCAGGAGCATCCACTATTACTAATTGTCGTAAGAAATATGGTATTCAATCTCATGGAACTATTTTAAATTGGCTGAGAAAATATGGTAACTTTGATTGGGAAAACCAAAGACCTTACGCGATGGAAAAAACACCTGAACAACGTATAATGGAATTAGAAGCCCAGGTAAGGCTTCTTGAAAAGCAAAAGGCATTCTTAGAAAAGCAGGCTTATATTGCAGATAAAAAGTCCATATTTTTTGATATGATGATTGATCTGGCTGAGAAAGAATATCACATTGATATTCGAAAAAACTCACCACCCGAACAATCGATTACTTCCGCAGTAAAGAAAAAGAAACTTTGATTTTTACTTGCGGATTGTTAGGGTTAAATAGACAAATCTATTATAGAAGTATAAAGCGTACGAAAGTTTGTAAAGATAAAGCTTCAGAGGTAGTAAAGCTGGTAGAGAATCTTCGTGTTAAGATGCCCCGGTTAGGAGGCCGGAAATTATATTTTATTTTACAGAGATCCTTAAGCTCCATTAAGGTGGGGAGAGATAAATTCTTTGCCATCTTAAAAGCTAATCATTTATTGATTGAGCCTCGCAAAAGCTATCACATTACGACCAACTCTCATCATCGTTTTAGAAAGCATAAGAACCTGCTCCTGGACTACCAGATAACAAAGCCCAACCAAGTATGGGTTGCAGATATTACTTATATAGGAAACCGAAAAAATCCAAGCTATTTAAGTTTAATAACTGATGCATATTCTAAGAAAATAATGGGACACTTTGTTGCAGACAATTTGAATACACAGAGTAGTATTATAGCTTTAAAAAGAGCTCTCAAGAAGCATAAAGGGATGAGAGAATCTTTAATCCATCATTCCGATCGTGGTTTACAATACTGCTCGAATGAGTATCAAAAACTTTTACAGAAACATCAATTAAAATGTAGTATGACACAAAACTCCGATCCTTATGAAAATGCAATAGCAGAGAGAGTGAATGGTATTTTAAAGCATGAGTTTGATATTGATAAACATGATATAAACAATAATTTAAGGAAAAAGATAGTAAATGAATCAATCGAAATCTACAATGATTTACGACCACATTTTTCAAATCATTATCTAACTCCAAACCAAATGCATAACCAATCACAAATTAAAATGAAAACCTATAAAAACAAAAACCAAAGCAATAGTAAAATTACTCTGGTTTAATTATTTATTTTTGTACTATAATCTGTATCAGTTTTTCAGGACTAGTCA
>NZ_SCNC01000020.1:0-82111 GCF_005503635.1 Chryseobacterium sp. 2VB | reverse complement strand
AGCCAATCTTTACGAGCTTTTATTTGCTGTTGTTGTTTATTCATGGATAAAGATTTTCAACTTTACACCATAAATTTAAGTCATTTTTGTAGCGGATCTATTGATACTTTACAACTTATTACCAGTATTTTTTGTTCCTCATGCTATTATTCCCAAGTTGGAATTAATACCTCTATTCTATAATTTGTTTACTTCTATACCTATGTGTTGGTTAGTCATACTTATTCATTGAAGATAACTAATAGTACAGACAATGTAACTATTAAATATTTAAGCTCAGGTGCCACAGGATCTGGTCCTGTTACTCAAATGTCCGTAAAACGATTAAAGTAGGGTGCAGTTTCTTAATTTCTATATTTTACTAAAAAAAAGACTGATTTTAGTCTGTTTTTTTTATTTATTTTTCATCCGTAACTTTTTTTTTGACAATTTATTGCATAGGCGTAACATGATAAATTGGCATTAAAGTGACAGTATGACTTTACAAAAATTAAGTTGATCTACTTGTTTTTATCCGTATACTTTGCTATCCACTTATATAGTGTAGTTTTTGGAATTTTATAATCATTTATTATTTCCAGCTTTGTTTTTTTCCCTGTTTCAATTTGTTCAAGGATAAATTCTATAATTTCCTTGGTATAGATATTTTTCCTAAATGCAGGAAGTGAAGATGTTTTTTTATCGGAAGTTTTAAGGGAAGCTTCCTTTTTAGGAGGAGAAAAAAGTATCAGATGCTGTGAGTAGGCCCGGAAAAAATCATATTCCAGCAATTTGCTCCACCTCAATAATTTATCGGTTGTCAGATCTTGTTCAAGGAACATTTGTTCAATTTCAGATTCAGTACATTTCATGAAGCTGCATGCTCTCTGCATGTCCAAATCTTCTTCCAGAAATTTAGCTTTAATAGTACTGCCAATATGTATTTTTTTAAAATTCAAAATAAACGATATTATATAATTAAAATTTATTTTCGCAAAGAATAATTAAGTCTGAGGACTTACTTATCGTTGGTTGGATGACAAATATGGTTTGGATTATAGTGAGTATTTTCACTATGCTCTGTACAGGTGATATAAATTCCTACCTGAGAAGAGAAAATAATAGGGATAAACATTTTTTTTATCATTTGTTCAAATTTAGCATTCATTCTTTTTCTGTAATCAAATGGTTCTACATCACAGATACATCAATCTATGGTGTAGGATCAAAAAACTCCCGTAAAACGGGAGTAGCAACTTTGATCAGTATTATAGATATCTATAAAAATGAAAACTGATTTTGTTATTAAATATTGAGAACTGAAAGTTTTACAATAAATGTTTTTGTTTGTGTGAAAACATTAGTTAAATTCTCAATTCACTATTTCTTTTGTGCTTTATATCAGATTGTATAAATAAATTTTACTGTTGCAAAGCTAGATCTGGCATATGATTAAAGCAAAATTTTATATACATCAAAAGTACATCAATTTACAGTTTGCTGCTATAATGGCATCCGGGGCATGAAAATCTAATGCAAAAATGGAATTTTATCAATTGATTATACTACCTCAATAAACTTATTGATAAATTAATTTTCTGATGATTTAAAATTTATTAAAACTGATTGTTTATGCGTTTTAATTAATCAACAAATAGTGAATATAATCATGATATGTTTTTAAATTTAACTAAAATTAGTAAAAATTTTATAACTATATGTTTTTTTATTTAATTTTATGGAAACTAAATTATGTGTTGTAATTTGGTTAAAATAGTTATTATTAATATCTTGTTAGGTAGTTTTTATGTGTTAGAACCTGATGTTGCTTTTTCACTCTAGAAACTCATTATTATTTAATTTACTATGCAAACATTAAAGCTGAACCAATTTTCGAAAATATTGCTAAGCACGCTGATATACTTTTTGTTTTCTAAGTTATTCTATTCTCAGACATACACTCCTCAATATATAGATAGTATGTTGATCAAAGTAAATGAGAATTTAAGAGTAAGTGGCAGAAAGAAAGAATTAATTGACCTTAATACGAAGTTTTACAATATCAGTATAAAACAGGATTATAAAAAAGGAGTAGTACTTTCATATATTAATCTGGGTAATATGTATGCGACCGTCGGGATGTATGAAAAAGCCTTCAAATACCTTCAGTTGGCTGAAGAGGACCTTGAAGGGATGGAAGATTACTACCTGTATACAAGACTATATCAGGAGTATGGTCAGGCTAATTTTGTAATAGGTCTTTATAAAAAAGCCATTAAGTATAATTCCAGATCAATTTATTATGGTAAACAAATAAAGGATAAGCATGATCAGGAGATTTTATCTGTTGTTTATGCAAACAGAGCCGACTTTTTAAGGGAAACAAATTCGGTTGATTCTTCGTTAATCTATCTACACAAAGCTTTAGATGTAAAACCAACACCGGTTATCAATTCCACGATTGCTAATCACTACCTGCTTTTTGGTAAAAATGAGGATTCTGCATAGGTGTATTTTAGCAGGGCTTTTTCTCTTTTAGAAAAAAAAGATTACTGGGATTCCCAGAGGGCGATTACTTATTTTTATTATGGGAATTTTTTATTTGAAAAACAGGATTATAGTCAGGCATTAGATTATTATATTAAATCGGTAGAAATACTCAAAAAAACCCAAAGAATCTATCCGGTTCCTGTATTGTATCAAGCTATTGCCAAGACCTATAAAAAACTGAACAATAGCTCAAAAGAGAAAGATTATCTGGAAAAATATGCTAAATTAAACGATAGTCTGGAAAAGGTATGGGATGAATCAATCAATACTTCTCTTGATAAAATGATTCAGGAAAAGGAGAAAAATGATATTGAAAAAAAGCATTCAACCATCATATATAATGTAACCGTTTTTGTATTATTGGGTGTTATTGTACTTGTATATTGGGTTTATCAGAAAAGAATTACTAAAAAGCGTAAAATAATAGAGGAGAAAGAATTAGAGACGGAATCTCTGATGAAAAAAATGTCTGCTAATGATGAAAGGCTGGTGTTTTTAGCAAAGAAAAATGATCCTTTGTTTTTTAATGAATATCAAAGTGCTTATCCTGAGCTGATTGAAAAGCTTTTTGAGATTAATCCAAAGCTTTCAGCAAATGAGCTTTCTTTCTGTGCAATGATACAGCTGGGCTTTTCCTCTAAGGAAATTGCACAATATGGCTTTATGCAGCACAGATCGGTACAAACAAAGAAAAATAGATTACGGAAAAAATTAAATATTCCATCCGATGTAGATCTTTATTTTTTCTTGCAAAATTTAAATTCCAAATAATAATTCAATCGCATTGTACGCGCACTTGTAAGTGTATTTTTTGTAAAAAATAAAGACTGTCTTGAGAGACCGCCTTTATTTGGTTATATCGGTAACGCGGAGTCCTACTTGTGAAAAGGAAAGAATCGCTGGCTCGTACAGAGGGTTGGTTAACTTTCCAAATCCATATTTGCAAAAAATAAATGGTAACCCATTGGATGTTGCAGAATCATAATCAGTTTGAGTATCTCCAATATATAGGGTGTCTTCAGCAGATAAATAATTTCTTTCCATAAGAAGCTGTATGTTTTCAGATTTGTTTTTTTTGGTCCGCCCGTGAGACTCAAAATCTACAAACAGATCACTGAATTGATAATAATCTAAAAAAGATTCAATATAGCCATCCTGACAGTTGCTTACAATGAAAAGGGAATAGTTGTTAGCCAGATTCTTTAAAGTCTCTTCCACACCATCATATAAAATTCCACCTTCTAAGTGAAGCATTTTATTTTCTTCGCCTACAATTTCAGAAAGAAGTTTCTGAGCCTGCAGGTCTGAAATGCCGGGAATAATATCTTTTACAATATCATGAGCTAATAATCCCATATACTGATCCATGTCTTCAGGCTTCAGTTCTTTTTGGATCAACTGATGCTTACCCAATACTTTATTCCATATTTTGATAATCGTAGCTCTGGAATCCCATAATGTTCCATCCAGATCGAAGATTAAATTCTTTGTTTTCAAAATGATAATTGTTGGTTTAATTTAAATACATAACGGTTAAAGATTACAAAATCATGCTCAGCTGCACTCTTTTTCTTGCTTCATCTACTTCCGTTACCTTTACACGAACATGCTGATGAAGTTTTACCACTTCATTGACATCTGATACAAAGCCATCTTTAAGCTGGGAAATATGAACCAGCCCGCTTTCTTTGATTCCTAGATCTACGAAACACCCAAAAGCGGTAATATTATTGACAATTCCCGGAAGAATCATTCCTGCTTTTAAATCTTTGATGCTTTTAACATTCGGATCGAATTCAAATACTTTTGCTGCTTTTCTTGGATCCAGTCCCGGCTTTTCAAGTTCTTTTAAAATATCTTTAATGCCTAAAATTCCGATTTCTCCTGTTGTATAGTTTTCAGGTTTTACCAGAGCTATTTTTTCTTTATTGGCAATCAGCTCAGTGGTTTTAATACCCAAATCTTTTGCCATTTTCTCTACAATTCCATACGCTTCCGGGTGTACTGCAGAGTTATCCAATGGGTTTTTGGCATTGGTGATTCTCACGAAAGCGGCAGCTTGCTGGAAGGCTTTTTCTCCAAGTCTTGGAACTTTTTTAAGCTGTTTTCTGTCTTCAAATGCTCCGTTCTCAGTACGGTAATTCACAATGTTTTCTGCCATTTTTTCTCCGATTCCGGAAACATAACTCAATAGTGACTTACTGGCGGTATTTAAATTAATTCCCACAGAATTTACACATTTCATGACAGTAGAATCCAGCTCATTTTTAAGTTGAGTCTGGTCCACATCGTGCTGATATTGCCCAACTCCTATAGATTTGGCATCAATTTTTACCAATTCAGCCAGCGGATCAGAAAGTCTTCTTCCGATAGAAACGGCTCCACGTACTGTTACATCATACGAAGGAAACTCATCTCTTGCAATTTTACTTGCAGAATACACGGATGCTCCGGCTTCAGAAACTACAAAAACCTGCAAAGGCTTATCAAAAGCGATCTTTTTAATGAAAAATTCTGTTTCGCGGCTTGCTGTTCCGTTACCAATAGAAATAGCTTCAATATTATAGGCATTCACCATAGAACGGATTTTTTTCATCGCCATTCCGCTTTCATTCTGCGGAGCGTGAGGGTAGAGGGTTTCGTTATGCAGTAAGTCTCCCTTCTCATCCAGGCACACAACTTTGCATCCGCTTCGGTATCCGGGATCTATTGCCAGAATTCTTTTTTCTCCTAAAGGTGGGGCAAGAAGCAGCTGGCTTAAATTCTCAGAGAAAATTTCAATTGCTTTTTTGTCTGCTTTTTCTTTGGCTTCCTGTAATGTTTCATTTGAAATAGCAGGTTCCAGAAGCCTTTTGTAGCTGTCTTTTATCGCCAGTGCAATCTGGTCCGAACTTTCATTGTTGGATTTAATGACCGCTTTTTCAATAAAACCGATTGCTTCTTCTTTATCTACAGCTACATTTGTTTTTACAAAACCTTCAGCTTCTGCTCTCAACATTGCCAGAAGCCTGTGGGAAGGAGTTCTGGCAAGACTTTCTTCCCATTCAAAATATTGGGAGAATTTCTGTGCATCTTCTTCATCTTTTTTGGCTTTTACAACTTTAGAAGTGATAACAGCCTTACGCTGAAATAATCTGCGGAGATTTTTACGTACATACATATTTTCATTGATCCATTCTGCCATGATATCTCTTGCTCCCTGCAATGCTTCTTCTTCAGAACTTACTTCATTATTAAGATATTTTGAAGCCAGAAAATGAAGATTATTACTTTTCTGACTCATAATAATTCTGGCTAAAGGTTCAAGTCCTTTTTCCTTGGCTGTATCTGCTTTGGTTTTCTTACGCTTTTTGAAAGGCAGGTAAAGGTCTTCCAGCTCCTGGATATCAAAGTTTTCTTCTATTCTCTGCTGAAGTTCAGGCGTTAATGAATTCTGCTCTTCTATCGATTTTACAATAGATTCTTTTCTTTTAACAATGTCCTCAAACTGCTTGCTGATTTTTGAAATCTGTTCAATCTGTGTTTCATCAAGGTTTCCGGTCTTATCTTTTCGGTAACGCGAAATAAAAGGAATGGTGCAGTCTTCTGCTAATAATTGTAAAGTATTGTTGATGCTCTTTTCAGAAATGCTGAGATGTCTCTGGATAAATTCTACGGTCGTCATTGTTCTGTTTTCGGATAGCTAAAATAGGGTTTTGGAATGAGAAAGATGACATACAGATAGAAAAAAGCCCGATTACATTGTATAATAATCGGACAGTATGATTAATTTAAATGAATTAAGGTAGCACTTCATTATAATAAAGCGGGGTCTCATTAGTTTTATCATACCCCATGATAATGATTCTGTATTTCTTTGCATCGTCGTTATTGTAGAACTGTACAGGTGTTGATTCCTGAGTCTGAGCTTCCTGATTGGGGCTCCAGTAGAGAACGCTCCGGGTGTCTTGTGAGATCTTTCTAAAAGCTTCATTGTCATACACCGGACTCTCGAACGGAACTTCTTTGTCATATCCGGAGAGGCTGATTTGCCTTAATTGTGATGGCTGGTTTCTGTCTATTGTCTTGCCAGAGGAACTGCCCCGGCGGGTATAAATGGCTATGGCTCCGTTGCCACCTCCGGGTGCTCCCGCAAAAAATCCTTTGATAACCTTTACCAGGGCAATCTCTGAGGAAGACATATTGCTTACCTGGCCCGGTGAAACAGGCATTTCATCTAGATAAATTTGGGTTGGCTCATTATACAGATATGGAATATAAGTTCCGTTTTTAGAATCGATCCTTAAACTGGAAACCCTCCCTTGCAGCCATTGCATAATGCCGGTTGAGGTAACAGCTTTCGGATCATTAATAAAATCAAAAACTTCCTCACGGGCACTTCTGAACAGCGGGCTGCTCAATTCATTATTTAATTTTTTAGTCTTGCTTCTTATTTCTCCCCTTAACTTTATTTCTTCAATGTTTGTTACTTTCTCATTGATCATTTTATGGGTGTTGAGTGCTATAAATGACCGTGTGATCTCTTCTGATGGCGGATCATCATTAGAGCGCTGTGTGAGCTGACAACAAGTAAGGGGAAGGCTCTTTTGATAAGGAATAAAGTCGAAATTCGGCTGGAAATAAACAGAATAATTATGATCAGGCTCTTTAGACTCTGAATTAAGCTTATATGAAAATTTCATTGAATCTTCAAAAATTAAATTGTTGAGGATAAAGAATCCGCTTTGATCTGATTTGATTTGAAAAATCTTAGATCCTGATTCAGAATCAAAAATTAAATTTAAATCTGTGTCGGGAGCTGGTTTCCCCTGAATATTTATTTTTCCTTTGTAAGAAAGATAATTTTCAGGCTGATATTTGATTGTTGGAAAATAGCCTGAAATAATTGATTTCCAGTCAAAACGTTTCCATTTCTCTGAAATCAAAAGAGCATCCAGTGCTTCTATATTGCGGTTTTTTGTAAAATACTGAGCCGGGCTTGCTATATTTGAAGTAATATCTCCGGTTAGCCATAATGAACTTAATAAGCTATGATCTTCTTCGGTGCTTTTCGTATTAGCGTCAATTATCAAAACAGTATAGTTGGAATAATCCGCATCTTTAGGAATAGCAAATGAATTTTTTCCACGGGAGGAGTTGCTGAATAAAAGAGATTGTAATTGTGGTTGTTTGATTTGTAATATTTGTGGCTGTACGAAAGACAACCTGCTGGCAATTACATTCTCCTTATCGTCAAAAACAGTGAGCTGCAAGATACCATTGACGAGCTGATTGTTGGGAATAGAGTATTCGGTCTCGTTGATAATTTTATTTACCTGAGCCTTATAAACAAGCTGGTTGTTTATCGTTCCTAAGATTTTGTAATACTGGGAATCTTGAGAAGTATTTTTTGTCTGTAAAGCATATTTTACATAATCCTTATCGTTGATTACCCGTAAATATATTCCTGATGAAGATACTTCAGGTAAGGCGACATTTTGTTTCTGACCTTGCTTATCCTGAATGACAAGCTGATATTTTTTACCACTTTTTGGAGTAAGGCTGAATAGGCCTACATTTTGATCAAACCCCTTAAATGTCACAATTTTTACATCAGGATTTTCAGAATCTACTACATATCCGTCCCAATCGAGGGGAGCTGTTCCTGCAGATTGTAAACGTACAGCCAGTTTCGTATTGATTCCGTCTATAAGATGCCCGCTTTCGGGGTGTATTGAAGCGGTCCAGCTGGATGCTGGATTGAGTATTAATTTTTCAGGTGAGGCAGGATTATAGATTGCAATAGGTTTTATAAATTGGAAATCCTCATTAAAATTAGCCATCCAGGCTGTGTAAGCTCTGATGTAATAAACGTCTTCCTTTAGAAAAGCGGGCAGAGAAATGCTTCCGCTTCCTTCTCCGTCAATTAAAGGAACCAGTTTTTTACTGATCAGTTTTTTATTCCGGTCATAGAGTTCTACAAATAGTGTAGTAGAAATAGCTGATGTATTGTATCCATCAAATACGTAAGATTTAAACCATACATTTTCACCTGCAACAAAGCTGTTTTTATCTAATAGCAGATGTATTTTTTCCTGATGATATTTTTGTTCAAATGTTTTTATTGCCTGTTCAGCTTTTGTTTGGGCATTAAGGCATAGTGTAGTGCTTAAAGCAAGTAGAAGTATTAGTTTTTTTGACATTTCATGTAAAGATTTGTGTTTTTACAAAAGATAAAAATACATATTTTACCCATAAATAAAATAATATAACTTGGTTTTTATTCCTATTAAATATAAATGGTTGTTGATCAGGATAAAAAGTGATTATAACAATGGATTTAAAGTGCAGTTTAACATGATTAATGCGAAAAAAAGGTGAAAAAATAATACTTACAGACAATAAAAAAAGTAAAAACATTTTTTCTTGATGTATGTTAAGGCTTCTCCAAATAGGTTTTTCTATTTTTGTACCCGAAAACAACAAAATTCAAACTTTTTTAAACAGTTCAATATGAAAAAAATTAGCGTAATAGCATTAGTTGGAGTAGGATTGCTTTTGGCATCATGTGATAAAGGAAAAACAGCGGAGTCTGCAGCAACATCTCAGGAACAGACAGTAGCTGAAAGCAAAGGTGAAACACTGGCAGTAGACACAGCAGCTTCAGTAGTAAACTGGAAAGCATTCCACAAGGGAGGTATGGCACCTCGTTGGGGAACACTTACTGTAAAATCAGGAGATATTAGTGTTGATGCAGGTCAGGTTGCTGCAGGAAACTTTATTATTGACATGAATTCTATCAAAGTTGATCCGGCTTCAGTAACAGAGAAGGATAAAAAACCGGCAGACCTTGAAGCTCACCTTAAAAACCCTGATTTCTTTGATGTAGCTAAAAACCCTACTTCAGATTTCAAAATTACCAGTGTTACAGATTTGAAGGACGCACCAAAAGATGCAGTAGCAGGAGCAAATAAAACAGTAAGCGGAAACCTTACATTATCAGGAAAAACAATGAATGTTACTTTCCCTGCTAAAGTAGATGTGACTGAAAACTCAGCGGCTATTCAGGCTAAATTTACAGTAAACAGAGCAGATTGGGGAATCAAATTCGGTACTTCAGAAGCAGACCCTGCAGAATGGATGATCAGCAAAGATATCGAGATTGCTATCGATGTAAAAGCTAAAAAATAAGTTATTTAAATTTTAATAACAATCGGGCTGTCTTTAAAGGCAGCTCTTTTTATTTACTGTAAAAATCAGTTCAAAATCGTTGAATTCTGAATTCTTACACAATATTCGCTTCCAAGATAGAGAGGATTACCGTGCTTTTCAGACCAGAATCCATCAAGTATATCCTTATTTAGACAGCGATATACAGCAACACCTTTATATAGTTTATGATCTTCACCTTCATAATTGAAGTTGATTACCAGAATCTGATTTTTATAGAATCCGGTACCATTTTGTATATGGTCGCCGATAATCCATTGCGCGATGATACGGTTGTTCCCATCAATGGATAAGGTTAATATACCATGATATGTGGGTAGGGAAGACTCTTCCTGATTACTCCCTTCAATAGAGTAGCTTCCTGCAAGATCCTGTACTGTCATTGATTTTATTTTTAGGAAGCGCAAATTTATAAAATCTTATTCTGATAAAATTATAAATATATTCATGGTTGTAAAGTTGTTTCCATATACAAATTAAGCTTTATTTTTGCCACAAATTAATTTTTTGAATGATTCCTTTTCTTTTTATAATAAACCTGATTACATTTGGGATCTTTGGATTTGATAAATGGCAGGCCCAAAAACATCAATGGAGAATCTCCGAAAATGCTCTTTTAGGAATCTCCCTTCTAGGTGGAATTTTAGGAGCGGCTTCAGGAATGGTGATTTTCAATCATAAAACATCAAAAAAATCTTTTTTAGTAAAATTTGTGCTTGTGGTTTTGATTGACCTGGTTGTGTTTTACAGATTGATAAGACGTTGATATTAAAAATGTTAAATGTTTTTAATAAATAGTTGTCATGATTTATTTTTTTTATCTTTATCAGGCTAATAACAAATAAAGAACAACATGAAAAATCTTAAAAAAATTTCCAGAACAGAAATGAAATCAGTTCAGGGAGGAATCGTCAAAGGAATGGTAAGATGCAAAGATGCTGATACATGCGTTGTAAGATGGGGATGGGGAACCGGATTCTCCAGCAATTGTGCAGAGTTTGACATTATATGTGGAGAACCGCCTGCAGTAGATCCATGCGAAGTACAGGCTTGTGTATAAATAATCTGAAGAGTGTTTTTTTTGAGCACTCTTTTTTATTGTCTTGTAAATAAGTATTTTAAACAAAATATTAAATATTTGTATAACTAAATATTTTTTCATTAAAAATCACTACTTTTGCACCCGTAAAAATCTTTTATGCAAAACATTAGAAATATTGCGATTATCGCACACGTTGACCACGGAAAGACGACTTTGGTTGACAAGATCATTCACGCTACCAACATTTTCAGAGAAAATCAGGAGAGTGGGGAGTTAATTATGGATAACAACGATCTTGAAAGAGAAAGAGGGATCACGATCTTATCCAAGAATATTTCTGTTACTTATAAAGACACAAAAATTAACGTAATCGATACTCCTGGTCACGCCGATTTTGGTGGAGAAGTAGAAAGAGTATTGAAAATGGCTGATGGGGTTATTTTGTTGGTGGATGCGTTCGAAGGACCAATGCCGCAAACAAGATTCGTACTTCAGAAAGCTTTGGAATTAGGATTAAGACCATTAGTGGTTATCAATAAAGTAGATAAACCAAACTGCCGTCCTGACGAAGTTCATGATAAAGTATTCGACCTGTTCTTCAACCTTGATGCTACAGAAGAGCAATTGGATTTCCCTACATTCTATGGATCTTCAAAACAAGGATGGTTCAACACTTCATTAGAGCAGACTGAAGATATCTTACCATTATTGGATGGTATTTTACAATATGTTCCTGAACCGAAAGTAACAGAAGGTAATCTTCAGATGCAGATCACTTCTCTAGACTTCTCTTCTTTCTTAGGAAGAATTGCAATCGGGAAAGTGACAAGAGGTGAGATCAAAGAATCTCAATGGATTGGTCTTGCTCAGGCAGATGGTAAAATTGTAAAAGGAAAAGTAAAAGAACTTTACGTTTTCGAAGGATTAGGAAAGAAAAAAGTAACTGAAGTACAGGCAGGTGATATCTGTGCTGTAGTAGGATTTGATGCCTTCCAGATCGGAGATTCTTTCGTAGATCTTGAAAATCCTGAGCCATTGGAAAGAACGGCAATTGATGAGCCTACGCTGAATATGACGTTCTCTATCAACAATTCACCTTTCTTCGGTAAAGACGGTAAATATGTTACTTCTAATCACCTGAAAGAAAGATTAACAAAAGAATTAGAGAAAAACCTTGCACTGAGAGTTCAGCAGACTGATGATGCTAATACATTCCTTGTATTCGGTAGAGGTATTCTTCACTTATCAGTTTTGATCGAAACAATGAGAAGAGAAGGGTATGAAATGACTATCGGTCAGCCGCAGGTTATCTTCAGAGAAATTGATGGTGAGAAATGTGAGCCTTATGAATCTTTGGTTGTTGATGTTCCTGAAGAATTTGCTTCAAGAGTTATTGACCTGGCAACTCAGAGAAAAGGTGACCTTCACATTATGGAAACTAAAGGTGAAATGCAGCACATGGAATTCGAAATTCCTTCAAGAGGTTTGATCGGATTACGTTCTCAGATGTTGACAGCTACAGCTGGTGAAGCTATTATGGCTCACCGTTTCACAGAATATAAGCCTTTCAAAGGTGCTATTCCTGGAAGAAACAATGGTGTTTTGATCAGCAAAACAACAGGTCCGGCTACAGAATATTCTATTGCTAAACTACAGGATAGAGGTAAGTTCTTCGTTGATCCGGGTGAGGAAATCTATACAGGAATGATCATAGGTGAGCAAAACAAACCTGGTGACTTAGTAGTAAACATCGTAGAAGCAAAACAGTTGAACAACATGAGAGCTTCCGGAAAAGATAAAGATACTGGTGTTGCTCCGAAAATCTTATTCTCACTTGAAGAATGTATGGAATACATCCAGGGTGATGAAGCGATTGAGGTAACTCCGAACTTCATCAGAATGAGAAAGAAAATCCTTTCTGAAGAAGAAAGAAAAAGAGTAGAAAGATCTGCAAAAGCATAATCAAAATCTTATACATAAAATCAAAGCCTCGATTTTCGAGGCTTTTTTTCTATACCTACCCATTAAATGCTTATTTTGGCATAATAATCTCTGAAATAAAAAAATAAATTTTAAAGTAGTTTTGTGACTATGAGAATGAATAAATTAAAACTTATCGTTTTATTGGGCGTTTTTGCATCTTACGCTACCTCCTGTTCCGTTCAGAACAATGTTGTAAAAACACCTTCCGCGAAGAATCCGACAAAACCAATCAACAATACAAATCCTCCGAAAGTAAATTCGACAGCTGTAAAACCTGCTACAGGTACAGGAACTTCCGGTGAAGAAAATTTCAGAACCAATCTTCCCGAAATCAAAAGAGAATTCCGTGGAGCATGGATTGCAAGTGTTGCCAATATCAACTGGCCATCAAGAAATGATCTTACGGTAGAGCAGCAGAAAGCAGAAGCAATCAGTATGCTTGATATGCTGAAAGACAATAATTTCAACGCTGCTATTTTCCAGATCAGACCTTCCGCAGATGCACTTTATACAAGTAATATCGAACCATGGTCTTACTTTTTGACCGGAGAAACAGGAACTGCACCATATCCCAATTATGATCCGCTTCAGTTCTGGATTGAAGAAGCTCATAAAAGAGGGCTGGAACTGCATGTCTGGTTGAATCCTTACCGTGCACATCATACCAACGGAGGCGCAGTAAATAAGCTTTCAATGGTCAATAAACTGTCTGATATTGTGGTTAGACTAAAAAACGGAATGTATTGGTTTGATCCTGCTAATCCGAAAACACAAGGCCACGTATCCAATGTGGTGAAAGATATTGTAAAAAGATACGATATTGATGCTGTACATTTCGACGATTATTTCTATCCTTATGCCACTTACAACAAAGGTGCGGATTTTCCTGATAATGCAAGCTGGAATGCCTATGTAAGCAGTGGCGGAACCTTATCCAGAGCAGATTGGAGAAGAGATAACGTGAATAAATTTGTAGAGCGTATCTATAAAGAGATTCACGCAGAAAAAAATAATGTAAGATTCGGAATCAGCCCGTTCGGGATATGGAAACCAGGATATCCGGCAGGAGTTGTAGGATCATCACAATATGACGAATTGTATGCAGATGCTAAATTATGGTTAAATAAAGGCTGGGTAGATTATTTCTCACCACAGCTTTACTGGCCTATAGATTCCAAAGGACAAAGCTTCGAAGGCCTGTTAAGCTGGTGGCAGTCTGAAAATACAATGAAACGTCACCTGTGGCCGGGATTGAATACTGTTGAAATAAAAGTATCAGACCGTCCGGCTGAAATCAAAAACCAGATTGCAATTTCCAGAAATATCCTTAAAAATGATGCCGGAGAAATTCATTGGAGTATTGCCGGGCTTACCAAAAATCCAAATATGCTTCCTGCTTTGAAAAGCGGACCATACAATGAAAAAGCATTAGTTCCGAAATCTCCATGGATTAAAGCGGTTACATTGCAGACTCCAACCTTGTTTATTGCTGATAACGGAAGTTTTGCTCAGACAAGCTGGAGTACAAAAAATGCCGCTGATGTTTTCCTGTGGGTACTTTTTACTCAGTACAACGGAGTATGGCAAACAGAAATTCTGACATTGGATACGCTTTCAAAAGATATTCCCAAATCTAAAGACGGAAAAAAATTGAATGCCGTTGCCATCAAAGCTATCGATAGATTAGGAAATGAGAGTGATTATACAGCAAGAAAGATTAAATAGTTGGGATACTATCCATTCTAAATTCAATCATAAATTTAAAAAACCGGTTCTCAGACAGAACCGGTTTTATTTTAGAATAACTATAAATTATTGATTTAAGTTACTGAATTTCAGTTGTATTTTAAAGGCGTTTTGAAATTTTTATACGGAATAATAATCCTATCGGAACTGTTTTTGCATGATTCATTCCATAATCACCAAAATATAACATTATGAATACTAAAAGACTTTCCGACAACATGGAAAAGGCATTAAGTGATCAGATGAACAAAGAAATTCATGCATCACACGTTTTTTTATCCTATGGAATCTGGGCTGATGATAAAGGTTATCAGGGTATTGCCAATTTTCTTTACCGCCATGCTCAGGAAGAAAGAAACCACTCCATCAAATTCATGGAATATATCTTAAACAGAGGAGGAAAACCAAAGGTAGACGCTATTCCTGCTCCTCCCGCAGATCCCGAAAGCCTTACTGCCTGCTTTGATGGTGTCTTTAAGCATGAAGTTGACAATACAACCGCAATTTACAGAATTGTAGATCTTTCTCTTGAAGAAAAAGACTGGGCTACATGGAATTTTATGCAATGGTTTGTACAGGAACAGATTGAAGAAGAAACATTAGCACAGAACTTAATTGATAAATTAAAAATTGCAGGCGGCGACAGGGCAACAGATGAATCTTTATTTACTTTAGATAAAACTTTGCAGGAAGCACCGAATGATGTGCCGCTGGCTCAGAATGCTACAGGGGACAATCCTTAAAACAATTGGTGAAACCAGACCTTTTAAAAATCTGTCAGAATATTGGCAGATTTTTTTTATTATGAAACTCCCTCAAAAATCACTATCTTTGCACACTCGTAATTCAAGGTTCTGAGTTCAATGTTTAAAGTTGGAGAAACCTTGAGTTACCCTAAACCTTAAACTTTGAATTTTACAATATGAAATGTGGAATCGTAGGCTTACCGAATGTAGGTAAATCAACTCTTTTTAACTGTCTGAGCAACGCAAAAGCTCAATCAGCAAACTATCCTTTCTGTACGATTGAACCGAACCTTGGAACGGTTTCTGTACCGGATCAGAGATTGTTTGAACTGGAGAAAATCGTAAAACCTGAAAGAGTTTTACCCGCTGTAGTTGAAATTGTTGATATTGCAGGTCTTGTAAAAGGAGCCAGCAAAGGAGAAGGATTGGGAAACCAGTTCTTAGCTAATATCCGCGAGTGTGAAGCGATTATTCATGTTTTAAGATGTTTTGACAACGGAAATATTGTTCACGTAGAAGGTTCAGTAGATCCGTTAAGAGATAAAGAAATTATTGATATAGAACTTCAGCTGAAAGACCTTGAAACAGTGGGGAAAGCAGTTGAAAAAGCTAAAAAATTCATCAAGTCAGGGAAGAAAGAGGATATTCTTACTTACGAAACACTTCAGAATTTACAGAAATTCCTTGAGGATGGTAAAAATGCAAGAGAATTTGCTGCTGATGACTTTACAAAATCAATTATCGGAGAAGTTCAGTTGTTGACGAATAAGCCGGTTCTTTACGTTTGTAATGTAGACGAAAACTCTATCAAAAACGGAAATGAGTGGATTGCCAAGATTGAAGAAATGGCTAAAGGCGAAGGTGCTGAAGTCGTAGTATTAGCGGCACAGATTGAAGCTGATATCAACGAACTTGAAACTTTCGAAGAAAGAGAGATTTTCCTTGATGAGCTGGGACTTACAGAACCTGGTGTAAACCGTCTGATCAGAAAAGCTTATGATCTTTTAAAACTTCAGACGTACTTTACAGCCGGAGTAAAAGAAGTAAGAGCCTGGACTATCGGACAGGGATGGACTGCTCCTCAAGCTGCAGGAGTAATCCACACAGACTTTGAAAAAGGATTTATCCGTGCAGAAGTAATCAAGTATAATGATTATGTAAATTACGGTTCTGAAGTAAAAGTAAAAGAAGCCGGAAAACTTTCTGTAGAAGGTAAAGAATATATTGTACAGGATGGTGACATCATGCACTTTAGATTCAACGTATAAGAAAAGTATTAAAGTTAGTTATATTAAAAAGCGCTTCCATGTATTTGGGAGCGTTTTTTGCATTTGTGTATTAAACTTTAACAATGAAAATTTTTTGTTTCGCAAGCCTTATTTTTTTTTCTCATGCACAAAACCGGCAGAAGAAAACTGTTTTGTAGACCGCAGAGACCAGGTATTTGAAAGTTATAAGGAACAAAAGCCTTTTACAACAGAACAAATATTAAATGAAAAGCCTGATTATCTTGATATAATAAATCTAAAAAAATACAGAAGCTTTAAGAAAGACAGTATCGGGTCTTATACCTACTCAGGATCTGAGAAGTATAAAATAATGGAAAAAAGACTGGAGAATGAATTCAAAGTGTTCAGGGAGAAGTTTTCGGATCAGTTTATGATTTATTCGTCACAGCAGACAGCTGATACAATGTATGGATTAGGTCGAAACAGACTGGGATTTTGGTTACTCAAAATCGAACATGATATACCTGAGGCTTATTTTCTTGGACTGAGCTTCAGCCATTACTATATAAATGAAGTTCAGGAAAATCCGATTATAAAAGATGGAGTCCTTCAGTTGGAAGGAAGTCTCGTGAAAATTATAAAGGTTGAAGGACTTCCAGGTTATGACGATTATTCAGCAATGGAAGACGGAAAAATGTTTAAAATAAATCTAAAGGATTTGATGAAGGATTCTGACCATGACGGATATAATGACATTTTTGAAAAAAGCATTGGTCTGAATCCGCAAAATAAGGATACAGATGGCGATGGCATCAATGATTTTGAAGATATGAATCCTATGTTCATATCTGAAAAGAATAAATTCACACAGCTTTACGAACTTTTGCTGCCAGGCTATGGAACTGTGGAGATGAAAAAGCTGCATTATACATTTCAGGTTTATAAAACTGATTGTAATTATTTTCAGGGGATCAATCCCGGGCTTAGAGTTTTGTTCATTCCGGAAAATAAAAACAGGCAGACCTATTACACAAGAATGACGGATGTAACAGATCAAGGTATTTCCAAAATTCAAAGAAACAATAAGAATCCTGATACATTTTATATTTTTATATCAGGAAGTAGTTTTACAAATGATTATGTAGCAGAATATGCAAAAGGAAAATGGGTGCTAAAGAATATTGGAGGCACTGTTATTTAGTAATTTAATAATAAAAAATCGCTCCCGATTAGAGAGCGATTTTATTTGAGATTAAAATTCGATACCGGGCTGGCATTGTAGTTCTGCGCAGGTAAAGGAATACTTCTTACAGGTAAGGTCTGGTAAAAGACACATTTCTTTTCCTCCGGTAATAACTCTTAATTGTTTTTTGTTTAATTTTTTTCCTTTAGCTAAATTTTGATTTTTCATAGTGCTTAATTTTGGAGTTGAGTGAATGATTCTATTTTAAGGTTGCGGTCTGCAGATTTTTTGTGCACAGCCAATAGAGATCTTGGTGCAGTTTCGGACATCATCCGGAGGATAGGTTTCACAAGGAAATTCCGTACATGGGATAGGCTCCATGCAATCTAACATACCTCCATGAATCAATTTTAATTGTTTTTTTTCAAGCTTTTTACCTTTGCTTAATTCAATCTTTTTCATAGTTTTTGTTTAAAATGATATTTTAGTTATAACTCAGGTCTGCACTCTTTTTGTGCGCATTTAGGAGAAATGATTGTACATCCGTATGGATCAGAAGATGGCTCACAGGGTGTTGGACATAAAACAGGTTCCATACAGTTAATAAGACCTCCTTTGATCGTTCTTAATTCTTTTTTGTTTAATTTTTTTCCAATGTGACTGATTTGATTTCTCATTGATTTGATTTTTAATGGGTTAGTTTTAACGAAAGTAATAAAAATAAATGAAGTATATCACTGTCTTTAGAAAAAAATGGAGAATTTTTTAAATATTTTATTATGGTATTGATGATGAATATTAACTGTAATCGGCAAATACACTGAATTTTTCAATAAGTTAATAAGGTTTTATTTTTGAGATGTAAAGAGACTTTTTTCTTTGCCAAACAATCTGGACTCATTTCAAAAAATGTTGGTTGATAAGTTCGTATATTTGAATTTTACAAATTATTTGTGATGAAAAAATTAGCATTTACTTCACTGGAAGATTTTTATAATGAGATGGCTGCCAAGTTGGGCAAAGATCTTGAAAGTATTTTTCCAAAAGGACTTCACAAAGACATTGGTCACTTTAATGTCTTCGATATTGCCCAGACCATCGAAAGAGCAAAGACCACTTCTGAAATGCCCTATAACAGAAGGAAGTATTATAAGATCAGCTTTATAAAAGGACGGAACAGGGCAGAATATGCGGACAAGGTCATTTCAATTAAACAGAACGCACTGTTATTTGCAACGCCTAAGGTCCCTTATCACTGGGTTCCTGAAGATCCCGATCAGTCAGGAAGTTTCTGTGTTTTTACCGAAGACTTTTTCATCAAGGATAAATCGTACTACAACCTCGAAGATCTTCCTATATTTCAGCCAGGTGGAGTGCCGATCTTTGAAATTGATGGTGAACTGGCAGAAGAGATTGAAAACCTTTTTAAAAAGATAAAAAAAGAAATTGATTCAGATTATGTATTTAAATATGATCTGATCAGAAACTATGTTCTGGAGCTGATCCATTACGGACAGAAATTACAGCCTGCTTCCAAAATATCATCGTCAAATGATGCATCCATGAGAGTGGTTTCTTTGTTTATAGAGCTGCTGGAAAGACAGTTTCCCATAGAATCCTGGGAACAGAGACTTCAATTGAAGACTGCAAAAGATTATGCAGAGCGGTTGGCGGTTCATGTCAATTACTTAAACAAAAGATTAAAGGAAAGCACAGGAAAAACTACCACGGAATTTATTTCAGACCGTATTATCCAAGAAGCAAAAATTCTTTTGAAACAGACCAGATGGAATGTGTCAGAAATATCGTATGCGCTGGGATTTGAAGAGATTGCTCATTTTTCCAATTTCTTTAAAAGGAAAACTTCTTTTACTCCATTAGAATTTCGTTCCTGATTTGAATTTTGCAAATTTCAGATTGATTCAAGCAAACCCTTCAGTCTGAAAATTTCCCAACTTTGTACCATCAAAATAATCAAAATACAATGAACACAAAAACAAATATTGCACTGGTAACCGGAGGAAGCCGTGGATTAGGGAAAAACTCAGCACTTAAAATTGCTCAAAAAGGATTGGATGTTATTATTACCTACAGAAGCAATAAAGAAGAAGCAGAAGCTGTTGTGAATGAGATCAAATCAATGGGAAGGAATGCTGTGGCTTTTCAGCTCGATACAAAAGACATTAAAAGTTTCGATGCCTTTATAAAAGATGTTACAGATCATTTGAAGGAAAGTACAGGAAGCACTCATATTGACTACCTGATTAATAATGCAGGAACAGCCCTATATTCACCGATTACAGAAGTGACAGAAGAACAGTTGGACGATGTGGTAGACATTCATTTTAAAGGCGTATTTTTTCTGACTCAGAAATTATTGCCATTTATCAATGACGGAGGAGGAATTATCAACGTGTCTTCAGGCTTGGCAAGATTCGCAACACCGGGATCTTCTGTTTACGGATCCATCAAAGCAGGCGTTGAAATGCTCACAAAATATATGGCGAAAGAATTAGGTTCAAGAAAAATCAAAGCCAATGTTGTAGCGCCGGGAGCTATTGAAACAGATTTTGGCGGCGGAAGAGTAAGGGATAATGAAGAAATCAATGCCATGGTAGCTGGTGTTACAGCTTTGGGAAGAGTAGGTCTTCCAGATGATATTGGTGGAGTGGTGGCATTCCTGTGTACGGAGGATGCAAGATGGATCAACGGGCAAAGAATTGAAGTTTCAGGAGGGATGTTCTTATAAAGTGTGATAACCTTAGTGAATTATTATCTTTAAATAAATCGGCCGGCTCAGAATGAGCCGGCCGATTCCGGATATGGAGTAATGTATTTTATTCAACAGCTTCAAGAGGTTCCGGCAGCTGGCATTTTTGTTCTGAACAGCCGGGTCCGATGTAGATACAGTAGCCTGAAGAATTGGTGCATCTTATGTTGCCCAATCCTCCGTGGAATTTATGCAGCTCTTTTCTGGTTAATTTTTTTCCTTTGTTTAAATTCTTGTTTTTCATGGTAGTTTTATTTTTGGTAATTATTGATTTATTATTTTTTTTGATTTAGATAAAATAGGAAAAATAAACTAAATAAGTCACTAAATAATGATTATATATGATAACATTACTATCGATAAAACTGTAAAAACATTTAAAATATCAATATTTACGTATCATTAACAGGCCGCTCCTCCGGAGCTTTATTTTTTGCAGGAACTTCATTTTTTTCTATTAACAGCAGATCCCGATGGGATCCTATGGGAACTGACTGCTAATAGAACGTATTTGTTTTAAATTATAGGTCCAGGGGAGCGACCTGATACTCATGCTTTAATTTAATCGGACAGGAATAATATTATAAATAAATACTCCGCAGATTAAACAGACAAGGCTGACAGTTTTGATCTGCCAATCTGAAAAGTCAAGTGGGTGAAAAATAGATGACTGTTAAACCTTTGATAAATTTTCAAGGGCTTTTTCCAGTGTTTCCTGCTTCTTCGCAAAGCATAATCTGATCACATTCTCGTTCAGCCTGTTTTTATAAAATGAAGAGAAAGGAACGCTGGCAACCTTATGATTGATGGTAAGTTCTGAAGCAAAATCAAAATCATTTTTATCTGAAATTTTATCATATTTTACTGCCTGGAAATAAGTTCCTTCACAATCCAGAAGTTCAAATGGTGTGCCTGCAAGGCCTTTTCTCAGGAAATCTCTTTTTTCCTGGAAAAACTGATTAAGATGGGTGTAATGTTCATCCTTTTTCATGTATTCTGCCAGTGCGAGCTGAATGGGAGTGTTTACGCAAAAAACATTAAATTGATGAACCTTTCGGAATTCATCTGTTAGGCTTTTTGGTGCTGCACAATAGCCTACTTTCCATCCGGTAACATGGAAAAGTTTCCCAAAAGAGGCTACAAGAAGGCTTCTTTCTTTCAGCTCAGGGTATTTACAGATGCTTAAATGCTGTTTTCCGTCAAAAACAATATTTTCATATACTTCATCACTCAGAATAAGAATAGAAGTTCCTTTTACAATCTCAATAAGTTTATGTATATCATTTTCTTTCAGAATTTTTCCTGAAGGGTTGTTGGGATTGTTAAGAATAATCATCCTGGTCTTTTCACTGACAAGATTTTTTACAGCAGTCCAGTCGATTTCATAATCCGGGGCTTTCATTTCAAATCGTTTCACAATTCCCCCGAAAAGCTCCACAGTAGGTTCGTAGCAGTCATAGGCCGGTTCAAAAATAATCACTTCGTCATCCTTTTTAATGAAAGAGGCGATAGCGGTAAAAATGGCCTGAGTACCGCCTGCAGTAACTGTTATTTCAGATTCCGGATGGTATATTGCCTGATGGCTGTTTTCAATTTTTCGTGCAATTTCTTCCTTTAAGCCAATCATTCCACCAAGAGGAGCGTACTGATTGAACCCTTTTTTGATAAAGTGATCCACATCATTGAGTAATTCCAAATCTGGCATAAAATCAGGAAAACCCTGAGAAAGGTTGATCGCCTCATTTTCATTGGCAAGTTGAGTCATCTGGCTGAAAATAGTAGTTCCTACATTGGAAAGTTTTGATAAAGGAAGTTGTATCATAAAAGCAGTTTTGTTGACCGAATTTAATGAAATATTTAAAACAGTTTGAACTTATGGTAATAAAAATCAGAAAATAGCAGGTTTAAGGAGAATGATGGCAAATTGTAAGACTCAATAGTCAGTTTCAGAGTATTAAATAAATCTAAACATTTGTTTAAATTTTCCTTTTAAATGAATAGAAAGATACTTACATTTGTTAGACAACAACCATAAAAACAATGACAATGAAGATTACGAAGACAAAGTTTCCTGAAAAATCTGTTTTATCTCCGGGAAAAAAAGATTTCGATTATATTGATAGTTTTCAGGGAGAACTTACAGAATGTGGCAGAAATATCGATATCTCAGAAATAGGAAAAGCTTTCTTTACAAGCGGGCCAAAATGGGGAAAGAAAATGTTTGCTTTCAGAAATAGAGTAATGGGATTATTCGGTTTAAAGACAGGTTCTGAAAATGAGAAGCAACAAGCAGAGAAGGTTTTCCAATGCGAAATTGGCGAACGAGCGGGACTTTTTAAGATTTTTGATAAGACCAGTAACGAAATTGTTCTGGGAGAAGATGATAAACATCTGGATTTCCGGGTTTCTCTTTTAATTGACAAAAATAGTAAAGATGTCAATCAAAACTCACTTACCATCTCTACTACGGTAAAATTTCATAACTGGTGGGGCGTTTTGTACTTTTTACCCGTTCGTCCTTTCCATAAGCTGATTGTTCCGGCTATGCTGAAAAATATAATCGGGCAGCTGGAAAAGAATAAATTGTATACAGTGTAAATATTGAAATAAAAAGACCATCCACATAACAGGATGGTCTTTTTTTAAGGAATAAACTTAATAAAGTTTAATAATAAATCAATATCTCGGTTGGTTATTCACCACCCTTAGAGTCTGTAATAAAAACATGTTGAAAAGAATAAAATTATAAAGAATATGAGGAAAGTAAAGAAATTTTTCACTTGATAATGATAATTTCGTAAATATATAATTTGATTAAAAATACTACAATGTTTGCAGTGAAATATTGAAAAAAACAAGTTGAAAAAATTCGGATAATTTTGGACAATTTTGTACTTTTGTATGTTTGCTGAAATCATATATGTCACAAGAAATAAATCCAACCTACTCCGAAGATAATATCAGAACCCTCGATTGGCAGGAACACATCCGTCTGCGCCCCGGTATGTACATCGGGAAGCTCGGTGACGGTTCTTCCGCTGATGATGGTATTTATATCCTGCTAAAAGAAATTCTTGATAACTCTATTGATGAGTTCAGAATGAGAGCAGGAAAAAGAATTGAAATAAAGCTGGATGACGGTAAAGTTACCATCCGTGACTTTGGCCGTGGAATTCCGCTTGGGAAAGTGGTAGACGCGGTTTCAAAAATGAATACAGGAGGTAAATACGATAGTAAAGCGTTTAAAAAATCTGTAGGATTGAACGGGGTCGGTACCAAGGCGGTAAATGCCCTTTCAGATTATTTCAGAGTCCGTTCTTTCCGTGACGGAAAAATGAAAGCTGCCGAATTCTCCCGTGGGATGATCAAAGAGAACTTTGACGAGAAAGAAACTTCGGACAGAAACGGTACCGAAATTTCCTTTATTCCTGATGGAGAGATCTTCCTGCATTTCAAATACAGAAAAGAGTATATCGAAAGAATGCTCCGTAACTATGCTTATCTGAATCCGGGACTTAAAATTCTTTTCAACGGAGAAACCTACTATTCTGAAAACGGTCTTAAAGACTTGTTGGAAGAAGAGCTGGAAAGCGATATCCTTTATCCGATCGTTCATTTGAAGGATGATGATATTGAGGTTGCTATTACCCATTCCGACAAATCACAGACAGAAACCTATTTTTCATTCGTTAACGGACAGAATACAACGCAGGGAGGAACACACCTTAATGCTTTCCGTGAAGCATATGTGAAAACAGTTCGTGAATTTTTCAATAAAAGTTTTGATGCTTCTGATATCAGAAAGTCGATCATTGCTGCGATTTCCATCAACGTAGAAGAACCTGTTTTTGAATCCCAGACCAAAACAAAATTAGGATCCAATGACATGGGGCCCAACGGACCTACCGTAAGAACATTCATCATTGATTTCCTGAAGAGTAAACTGGACAATTTCTTACACAAAAACCCGGAAATAGCAGAAGCAATTCAAAGAAAAATCTTAATTTCCGAAAGAGAAAGAAAAGAATTATCCGGAATTCAGAAACTGGCCAGAGAAAGAGCAAAAAAAGTATCTCTTCACAATAAAAAACTTCGTGACTGCAGGCAGCATTATAACGACCAGAAAGCCGAAAGAAAAGGAGATACCCAGATCTTTATTACCGAAGGAGATTCTGCATCGGGATCGATCACAAAATCCAGAGATGTAGAAACTCAGGCTGTATTTTCACTGAAGGGTAAACCGCTGAACTGTTATGGTCTTACCAAAAAAGTGGTGTATGAAAATGAAGAATTTAACCTTCTTCAGGCAGCTTTAAATATTGAAGAAAGTCTGGAAGACCTGAGATACAATCAGGTAATTATTGCTACCGATGCCGATGTTGACGGGATGCACATCCGTTTGCTGATGATTACTTTCTTCCTGCAGTTCTTCCCGGATCTGATTAAAAACGGACACCTTTATATCCTTCAGACTCCGTTATTCAGAGTAAGAAATAAAAAAGAAACAAGATATTGCTATACAGAAATAGAAAGGGTAAAAGCATTAAATGAACTGGGGAAAAATCCTGAAATCACGCGATTTAAAGGATTAGGAGAAATTTCTCCTGATGAATTTAAGCACTTTATTGGCAAAGATATCCGCCTGGAGCCCGTAGTAGTAGGAAAAGACCAGACGATTGATCAGCTTCTGGAATTTTATATGGGGAAAAATACTCCGGACAGACAGACTTTTATTCTTGAAAACCTTGTGGTAGAGGATGATACAGATATCGATAAAAAAGAAATACTGGATGAAGTAGAAAATTAAAAAAACTATAACTTTAAAAAACTGGTTGTAAAGCCATTGCAGACTGAAAAAAGCACAACTTTGGATGAAGTAGGAATTATAGTACTTACACAGCCAAAAAAAATAAAATGAGACTAAGTAACCGTAATAAAGCATCAATTTATAATTTTTTATGCACGTTGCTTTTGATGATAACCATGGTTGGCATCATCGCATTTGCTGCTAATGAATATAGGTTTAATGCGGTGGGGAAAGAAAGTTATTTATTGATTATTGTTCCTGCTCTGCTGCTGATTATCTTTTACATCAGCGGAAGACAGATTTTTGAATATGACAGCGATGGAGAAGCTTTGAATTTTAAAAACAGGAATATCATTCCATTTCTGGATAAGCCACTTCACGACGAATTTCCAAAATACAAACTGATCAAATATGATGTAGTCAGTATTCTCTTTTTCAAAAGATTATACATCACCGTTTCAAGTAAGAATAATGGTTCTGCTATATTGAAGTACCAGATCTCTTATTTGAACAGAAAACAAGTAAACGATTTAAAACTCTCTCTAAACAAAGTAGTGAAAACTAATAAAGAGAAAAAAGATAAACTAGATGATGACAGAAGAATATTCGCATGAGGGTGAAAGCTTAAAAAAAGTCTCCGGTCTCTACAAAGACTGGTTTCTTGATTATGCTTCCTATGTAATTCTGGATAGAGCTATCCCTTCAATATATGACGGTTTAAAACCTGTTCAACGAAGAATTATGCACTCCATGCGGGAGCTGGAAGACGGCCGTTACAACAAAGTGGCCAATATCGTGGGAAATACCATGAAATATCACCCGCACGGTGATGCTTCCATTACAGATGCCATGGTGCAGATCGGGCAGAAAGAGTTGTTAATAGATACACAGGGAAACTGGGGTAATATCTATACAGGAGATTCTGCAGCCGCTGCGAGATATATTGAAGCAAGACTCACCCCTTTTGCTCTGGAAGTAGTATTTAATCCTAAAACTACAGAATGGACAAAGTCTTATGACGGAAGAAACAATGAACCTATCGATTTACCGGTTAAATTCCCTCTGCTTCTTGCACAGGGAGTAGAAGGTATTGGAGTGGGGCTTTCCACCAAAATTCTTCCTCATAACTTTAATGAACTTATCAATGCCTCTGTAGCCTACCTGAAAGGTAAGAAATTTGAACTGTATCCGGATTTTTTAACAGCCGGTTATCTTGACGTTTCTGAATATAATGACGGTCAAAGAGGAGGAAAAGTAAGAGCAAGAGCCAAAATTACCCAGACGGATAAGCATACATTGGTGATTTCTGAACTTCCTTATTCTAAAACAACCACTGATCTTATTGACTCTATTTTAAAAGCCAACGAGAAAGGAAAGATCAAAATCAAAAAGATTGAGGACAATACTTCAGACAAAGTAGAAATCCTTATTCATATCCATAATGATGTTTCACCGGATAAAACTATTGATGCTCTTTATGCATTTACAGACTGCCAGGTGACCATCTCTCCCAATGCCTGTGTGATTGTAGGGGATAAACCTATGTTCCTTACGGTATCCGATATTCTGAAAACGAATACGGATCATACAGTTTCATTGCTGAAGAAAGAATTGGAAATTGAACTTCATGAGCTTCAGGAAAGCTGGCATTTCTCTTCATTGGAAAGAATTTTCATTGAAAACAGAATCTACCACGATATTGAAGAGGTAAAAACCTGGGAAGATGTTCTGAAGACCATTGATGCAGGATTAAAACCGCATACCAAACATCTTTTAAGAGCCGTTACGGAAGAAGATATTTTAAAACTGACAGAGATCAGAATCAAGAGAATTTCAAGATTCGATTTAGATAAGTTTAAGGAAAATATTGCTTCGCTGGAAGGCAAAATAGAACAGGTGAAATACAACCTGGCCAACCTGATCGCTTATGCCATTGAGTATTACTTAAATATTCAGAAGAAATACGGTAAAGACAAACAAAGGAAGACTGAACTCAGAATCTTTGATACCATTGATGCTACAAAAGTAGCCGTAGCCAATGAAAAGTTCTATGCGAATTTCGAAGAAGGCTTTATCGGGACATCTTTGAAGAAAGATCAGTATTTGTTCGACTGTTCTGATATTGATGATATCATCACATTCAGAAAAGACGGAAGTATGAAGGTTGTAAAAGTGGAAGCGAAAACTTTCATCGGAAAAGATATCCTTCATGTTGCCGTATGGAAGAAAAACGATAAAAGGACAGTGTATAATATGATCTACCGTGAAGGCAGGGAAGGACCCTATTATATGAAACGATTCTCTGTAACCGGAGTAACCCGAAATACGGATTATCCGCTAGCTTCAGATAAAAAGGGTTCTGAAACACTCTATTTCTCAGCCAACCCTAATGGAGAAGCAGAAACGGTAACCGTGCTTTTAAAACCAAACCCAAGAATCAGAAAGAACAAAATGGAGATTAACTTCTCCGATCTGGCCATCAAAGGACGTGATTCCAAAGGAAATCTGGTAACTAAGTACGCTGTCAAGAAAGTAGATATGAAGGAAGAAGGGGTTTCTACTCTGGCCCCTAGAAAAATCTGGTTTGATGATACGGTAAGAAGACTGAATGCCGATGCAAGAGGAACACTGCTGGGAAGCTTCAAAGGAGATGATAAAATTTTGACCATCAATACAAACGGGGAAGTAAAACTGGTGTCTTTTGACCTTGGCAACCGTTTTGATGATGAATACCTGGTATTGGAAAAATGGAGACCTGCACAGCCGATCACCTGCATCTATTACGATGGAGAAAAAGATATTTATTTCATTAAGAGATTCTTACTGGAAAATACAGTTAATGTACAGACTTTTATGCCATCTGAACATCCGAAATCATTCATTGAAAATGTAATTGTTGCCAATGATGCCACTGCAGAAATCATTTTTGCAAAAGATAAAGGCAAAGAACGCGATCCGGAAACGATAAATATTGATGAATTTATAGCGGTAAAAGGAATAAAAGCCATCGGAAACCAGTTTACAAAGTTCAAAGTAAAAGCCATTAATATTACCATTCCTGAACCGGTAGAAGAGGAGCCTGAAGTATACGAAGATCCTGAACCTGCTGGCGAAACCGATGAAGACGGAGGAATGATCGGAGATCTTTTCCAGGATAACGGGAATAATGAAAATGAATAGATCGCATGTTTATTCAGTTATAACATAAAAGAACATAATGGATATAGTTGTTATCATTATCATTGCAGCCACATGTATTTTTAGCTACATGGGTTTCAATAACACAGCATTATTTGAAAAATATAAATTCAACGTCGGAGCGATTGCGAATCGTAAAGAATATGTAAGGCTGATCAGTTCTGCATTTTTGCATGCAGACTTTATGCACTTGTTTTTTAATATGCTGTCCCTGTATTTTTTCCAGGGCGTGGTTATTAGTTTCTTTGGAGAAATAGGATTTTTAATTCTTTATTTCGGATCCATGATCCTTGGAAATTTATTCAGCCTGCAGATTTATAAAAAGCAGCCGTGGTATTCTGCAATTGGAGCATCAGGAGCGGTTTCCGGAATTATTTTTGCTTCCATCGCTATGGCTCCGAATGAGATCAGTGTCAACTTTTTGCCGGGATGGTTATTCGGAACACTGTATTTCGGATACTCTGTATACATGATGCTGAATCCCAAGCAGTGGGACAACCTGGGCCATGCTGCTCATCTTGGAGGAGCATTTTTCGGACTGGTTTACTCTATTGTAATGCATCCACAGCTCGCTATGAGTAATATTCTTTTCCTGGGAATCATGTCACTTCCCCTTATCTATTTAGGATATGAAATTTTTGTAAGAAAGCGAATAGGATAAAAGACTATTTATAATCAAATATCAAAACCAATGAACACATCAGAGTTAAACAGTTTCATCGTGATACTTATCTATGGTTCATTGGTTTTGCTTTCTCTGCTGAAGCTGGCGAACCCCTTAAAAGTAAACCATAAGGCCAATTTCTGGTTCGGGATATTTCTCTTTCTGTGGTCTACTTTTTGGCTGGATGAAGTACTGTTTCTCATCACTGGTTCAATCATCGAGTTTCATTCCTTGTTTTGGGTTAGACTTATTCAGTTTTTTACCCCTATCGTTTTTTACTTTAGTGTACTGTTTTATACTAATCCGTCTTTTACTTTTAGAACTAAAGATTGTAGATTTTTGATACTTCCTGCAGCTTTTGTGCTGTGTCTCATACTGGTAAAATCAGGGTACGAAAAACCATTTGAATATCTCAGTATTATTCTGATCCTGATCCAGGCTCTCTTTTACACGGGGCTTTCTTATATTACCATCAGAAAACATCAAAAGAAAATTCAGCAGTTCTCATCCAATACTGAAGGAATCAATCTAAACTGGTTGGAATATATCATTCTGGTACTACTTATCGTGAATATTATCTATGTGATTTATAATCTGTTCTATGATCCGAAATCACTGAATTTCTTTATCAATGCGGTCTTTTTATCCGTTATCTACTGCGTGGGATACTATTCTCTGAAGCAGAAGGAAATTTATCCGTTAGAAGAAAAACAAAGACAGGAGCTGATCTCTATTGATGAAGATTCCGGTCCGGAAGAAGTAAAGAAAAAACTGATATCCGATGAAGAATTATTAAAGATTAAAACCATGCTGGAAGAAATCATGGAGCTTCAGAAACCTTATCTTGACAGTGAACTTAACCTGATCAAGCTGGCTGAAATACTGTCCGTTTCTACCCATCATCTTTCTTATGTCATCAATACAGGGTTTGGAAAAAACTTCTTCCAATACGTTAATGAGTTTAGGGTAGAGTATGCCAAAAAACTTTTGAAAGAGCCCAACAGTAAATTGTCTGTTTTGGGGATTGCCTATGAAGCCGGATTCAATTCTAAAACCTCTTTTAATACAACCTTTAAAAAAGTGACCGGACAAACACCATCTGAGTTCAGAAAATAAGTTCAGGTTTATAAACTCTTACTTTTTATTTGTTTTAAATAATTGATTGTCATGTAGTTGTTTGTTTTAATTTTCATTTCTTAAAATCAGTTCGTTCAGATAATCCTGAACATTCAGACATCCTCTTTACGATAGCTTTGTACCATACAATTTAAACTTATGGATACCAAAGAATCATATGCGGTCGTCACGGGTGCAAGCCAGGGACTTGGAAAATCATTTGCTGAACATCTTGCAAAACAAAAAATCAATGTCATTCTTATAAGTCTTCCGGATCAGAATCTCAGAGAATTATCCGGAGAGCTGGAGAAACAGTATGGAATAAAGGCTCATTACTATGAAACAGACCTTTCTGTTAATGAAAATGTAATGAAGCTGACAGAGTGGCTCAACCGTTCTTTTGATGTTCATATTCTGATAAATAATGCAGGGCTTGGGGGAACAAAAAAATTTACGGAAGCCTCTTCGGATTATATCAACACTATTCTACAGGTGAATGTGGCAGCCACCTCACTGATGACACATCAGCTGCTTCCTAACCTTTTAAAGCAACCCAAAGCCTATATCCTGAATGTTTCAAGTATGGCTGCTTTTTCTCCGATTGGTTTTAAAACCGTATATCCAGCTTCTAAAAGTTTTATCCATTCATTTTCAAGAGGACTGCATGAAGAACTGAAAGATACCAATGTTTTTGTAAGCGTTGTGAATCCCGGGGCAATGAAAACCAATAAGGATGTTTGTGAAAGAATAGAAAAACAAGGTTTTATGGGAAGATTAACACTTTTGAATCCTGATAAAGTAGCTTCATACTGCCTCCGGCAGTTATTTAAAAAAGATTCCGTAATTATGGTGAACCCAATCAGCTGGCTGGTGATGAAAATTTTACCCATATGGATCAAGCTGCCATTGATGACCCAGGCTATAAAAAGAGAGATCGAAGCATGAAAAAAGTATGTGTAACCGGAGCAACAGGGCTTCTGGGAACTAATGTTATCCTTAAATTATTACAAAATGGTTATTCTGTTATTGCTCTGGTGCGTAAGAAAAGCAGCTGGCTGGGCGAAGAAAACGAAAATCTGAAGCTTGTGGAAGCGGATCTTCTGTGCGATATTTCTGGGCAGCTGACCGATATTGACTCTATTATTCATGTGGCGGCAGAAACACGCCAGAATCTTATCCGTTATGATGAATACAGAAAAGTGAATTACGAGGCTGTTGTAAATCTCTTTACCCATGCAGAATTGATGGGCGTAGAAAAGTTTTTGTTTGTGAGTACTGCCAATACCTTAGGATTTGGAAACACCGCATTCCGGGGAACTGAAAAAGCACCGCAAATCTATCCTTTTACCCATTCACTGTATGCTCAAAGCAAGCAGGCTGCGGAAGATTATCTTTTAAAGAACAGTAAGAACACAGAGGTTATCATTGTTAATCCAACCTTGATGATCGGAGCATATGACAGCAAGCCAAGTTCCGGGAAAATCATCTTCTGGGTATGGAAAAAAAAACTGGTATTTTATCCGAAAGGAGGGAAGAACTTTGTGCATGTGGAAGATGCAGCCAACGGAGTAGTAAATGCCGTTGAAAAAGGAAAGAATGGCGAAAAATATCTTCTAGCTAATGAAAACTTAAGCTACAGAGAGTTTTTTAAGAAAGTGAACCGGATTACCAGGCAAAATCCAATCATGATCCCAATTCCCAACAAACTTTTAAGTTTCCTTGGATTAATTGGTGATGTTTTGAGAAAATTTAAAATTAAAACAGATCTGAGTTCTTCCAATATGAAAGCTCTACAGATTAGTAATTATTATTCTAATCAGAAATCAATAGAAGAGTTGGGAGTTCAATACCAGCCTATTGATAAAGCGATCGAAGATGCTGTTCAGTATTTTATTGAAAATCCTGTTAAAAATAAAAAAACCAGCTCCTAAAAGCTGGTTTATCCAATTATCTTGTGATTTTCTGAGTTACATTTTTATTAGAAATAACGCAGGCTTTGCTGCAGTTATTGGCACTTGAAATATTAACCTGTACCAATGCCGGCAATGACCTGTACTCTTCCTTGTTGTAAGGCGCTTCAGTACCATTACTTCCACCTCCTTTAATATCATACTGTATCTGGGCTACTCCTGTGAATCCTGCCGCAGGTTTGAAAGAGAGTGCTCCGGTAGTAGGGAAATAGGTCCATGTTCCCTGGCTATTGGTGTAGACACCGCCTGTTATATTGGGAATTACAGCTCCGTTATTATCTAAAAAACGAAATGAATTAAAATCAAGGTTATTATAGGAAAGGGTTGGAGGATTCTGCCCATTAGCTGAAGAATAAGCCGCATCATTAAGCAAAGGATAATACGTCGACTTTATCCCTGGACAGCCTGCAAACAAATCATCTGTTACTTCGGCAGCATAAGGTCTTGTAACCCCTAAGTTTTTCAGTAAATGTATATTTTTGGCAGCTCCCGTAGATGCTGCAAATCCAATTCTGAAAGTAGAAGGAGGCGAAGTATCCAGAGTCCTTACCGTAGTGTTGGAAATGGTAGTCTCGGTATATTTCAGCGAAGGAGGGTAGTAATAATTGTCAATCACCTTTTCTTTCACCGTTCCGTGCTGAATTTCCAGGGTTATATTGTAACCTCCGGCCGGATTGGGGACAAGGGTAACATATGCTTTACGGAATCTTGCATCATTTTCATTCTGAGGAATTGTAGTTCCGCCACTTTCAATGCTGAACTGTTGAAGTGCTGTATTTTTAATCCCAATATATTTTCCTGTTGCCGTATCCAGGTAAGCAGATCGGTTGCTGCTGGTTGGTAAAGCATTGGTTGCGATACTGTAAAGCAGCGGATAACCGTTATATCCTGCAGGCTCAGCTGAAGACAGATACTGGTTTCCACGCTTTCCTCTTAATGAAATGTTGCTGCGCCCATCTGCCAGTCCCACCCCAAATATTCCGTTTCTGATCCTTTCAGTTTGGTTAAAACTTGTTTTAAAATTTCCGTATTCATCCAGGCCTATTCCCAGGTAACCACCTCTCAGTCCTTCCGTAGATTCTCCTCCGCGTACAAAACTATATCCTAATCCTCCCCCAAAATATCCGAGGTTAAGCTGATCTTTAGGAATAGAACCATCTACCAGGAATATGGAAATTCCATCTCCTCCGTTGGTATTTCCTCCATAAATGGCAAATTCAAACTCAAACTTGATTCCCTGATCACTTTTGAATATTTTATCTGCCAATATCACTCCTCCTGAAATATTATTCACACTTCTGGTGAGCCTTAGCCCGTCTGTGGTAAAGGTTGCGTCATTCTGAACACCGCTGGTAGCTACCTTATAGGCTTCCTGGGGCTGTAATCCCTGAGTAAAGTTTACAAAATAAGGATAACCGGTTCCCTGTTCGTTCTGAGCCTGGATATTTTGAGAACAGGCAAATAAGGAAAAGGTAAACAAAAACCTTTTGTACCGTAAAATTGAGCTGCTGTTTATCATAACTCAATTATTTAACAACAAAAACAATATTGATAAAAGAACAGTCAGTAGCTGCAGCTTTTACATCATAAGTCATAACTCCGTCATCAGAAATAGAAATATTACTGAATACATTAGGGTCGGCATCGGTTACGTAATAGTACAGATCTTTACTGGACGGGAAAAAAGGAATAGAAGCGGGAGCACTGGTACTCTTTGCTTTTGGAGATCCAAACTGGGTTTTATACAATGTATACAAATCTTTAGTCCGGCCAGTAGCTGTGATGGAAGTGTCAAAAGAAACACTAGGCATATAAAACATTTTTACGGCATTGCTGCTGATACAAAGCCAATCCGGTTTGAGAGGAGTACCGATATTCTGACTTAAACATTTCTTATCTGTATCGTAGATAAGAAGCGAGTTGGCAGGATTGGCAATAGCATCTCTTTGTACTGTAGTCAGTCTGGGTATCAGCATACCTTTATTTTGACTATAAACATCCAGAATCGCACTCTGGTCTGGGGTAGATGTGTTAATCCCTACTTGAGCGAAAGAAAGTGAACTTGCAAAAACGATTGGTAGAAATAATTTTTTAATCATGATGTCGTAATAATTTTTATTTGTGTGTTTTTTGTTTTTTACAGGAAGAAATCTTTATAAGGCTTAATTTCATTAAAGGCAATAGATATAACCAACAAGTCCATTAATACAATGAATTGTTTTGCTCAAATAATAGCCAGACGAAGCTTTTGTTCAAAAGCTCATCAACAGATATAGTAAGTATGTTTCATAAAGAAATATCCTATACCTACCTGGGTGGTTGAAAAATTAAACGATTATGTAGCCGTATAAGCTCTTAAATAAGTAAGATTCATATTCCCTCGTGTTTTTTGCAAATGTACAAAGAAATGTTCAGATGTTTATGGTTATAGAATTAATTCTAGTCTTCTCTTAATGATTAATGTAATTTGTGTTGAATTTTTACACAAGCTTACCAATCAATAAGATTATTTTTATTATGTACATCTTTGTATTGTGGTAAGAAATTAAAAAAACAGATGATGTTGAGGCAGTGACAGCTTAAATTGAAGAAAAATTTTTCCGTTTTTGTATCTAAAGAATTGAAAAATAGACTATTTTGAAAAATTAGCTAAAGCATCTTCCAGTGTTTGTACAAAATTAATGTGATTTGTTTTATTACTTTCAAAAATAAAATCCCTCATACTTTTGCTTTCATATTTACTGAAATCGCCAACAATAGCCAGTCCTATGCGGTAGTTTGAAAATTTCTGTAGAATTTCTCCGGCAATTTTTGTTTTTAAATCAAAGAATTCAGGAGTAATATTTTTTTCGTAAAGAATAACTTTGTCAAACCCCTGATAATAGATATTTCCCATAAGATCTAACCCATCTTGTGCAGACCGGATAATGATGTCATCAGAAATAATTTCTGCAATTTTAATAGAATTGATTTCGTGTTGCTGAATAATCATGTTTACTGTATTGTTTTTTTCATGTCATGTAGAAAGTGGTGTGGCAGAAATGCATCTCCCTGATTGGTAAGTGCAATAATACAGCTGTTATGCTGCAAATCTCTCCAGAATAAAGCTTTAAAACCGTTCAGGCCACCTGTATGCATTGCTGATTTTTCTCCGCTTTTATTCTCTATGTACCACGCAAAGCCGTAATTTGATATTTGTCCGTCAGATAACTGGAAAGGAGAATACATCATACTGATATTTTCTTTATTAATAAAAGAATTGTTTCGTAAAGCCTGATCAAATTTATAGAGATCTTCAGGAGTAGAGTAGATTCCACCGTCACCGGTTGTTAAAATTGAATAATCATCAGGCTGCTTTTGTTCATTATATCCGAGTGCTCTATTGTGAATAACTGTCCCAGGTTCATACACATAAGTGTTATTCATTTTTAATGGAGTCATAATCTGTTCATTGATGAATGTACTGTAAGATTTACCTGAAACCTTTTCAATAATCAGGGAAAGAACAATATATCCGGTATTGCTGTACTTAAATTTGCTGTCCGGAACAAAATCAAGATTTTTAAGATTAAACAGCCAGTTTATTACCTCCTGATTCGTTAATCCTCTTTTAGAAAACAGGTTTTCATAATCCCTGATTCCTGAAGTATGATGCAAAAGCTGTCTGATTGTAATGTTTCTGGCATATTCAGGAAGCGTTATAAACCGGGATGCTTTATCATCAAACTTCAATAAACCTTTTTGCTCCAGCATGATAATAGCTGCTGCAGTGAAGGGTTTACTGAGGGATGCAATGTAAAATAAGGTATTTTTATCTGTTTTCAGCCCTTTTTCAAAGTTGCGGAAACCCAAAGCCGTATCGCAAACAATCCTGCCGTTGTTCACAATCAAAACGGAACCATTGAACTCTCCTTTACTATAATATTCATTTACAACATCCTTAGTTTGCTTCTGGCAGGATGTCAGCTGCATCATCAGTGAAATACAAATGAGAATTTTCCATAGTAAAGTTTTCATAGGTTAAGTATTTAAACAGGTAAAATTACTTATTTCCCTGCATAAATAAACCGGTCATTTTCAGATAAATCCTTCAATAGTTGTGCATTAGGAAAATCCTGATAAAGACTGAGTGTTTCAAGCCCCAGCTTCTGATTGATTTCAAGGAATACAAGTCCGTTCTCATTCAAATACTTTTCAGCATCTTCTGCAATTTTTCTGTAAAAAATCAGAGCATCTGAAGTAGGGGAGAAAAGAGCCATTTTAGGTTCAAATTCTTTCACAGAATCAGCAATTTCAATCTCCTCCTCAATTCCTATATAGGGCGGATTTGAAATGATGATGTCATAATTTTCAGCCAGATCAAAATTAAGATAGTCGGCATGAATGAACCGGATTTCCAATTGGTGATACTCTGCATTTCTTTGGGCTGTCTTCAAAGCTTTCTCAGAAAAATCAATAGATGAAACCTCTGCTTCCGGGAAATGTTTCTTTAAAACCAATGGAATAACTCCGCTTCCGGTACCTATATCCAAAATCTTTAAACCTTGAAGCTTAAACTTTGAACCTTTAATCTCCCTGATAGCAATTTCCAATAATTCTTCTGTTTCAGGGCGGGGAATCAGAACATTTTCATCCACAAAGAATTTCATTCCGTAAAATTCTGTTTCACCCAATATCTGCTGATAAGGTCTTCCGGTTTTAAGTTCTGAAACAATATGATCAAGTTTTTCTTCATCATCCATCAGAAGTTCCTGTTCAGCAAATCTTCTTTGCTGAAATGAATCGAAACCTACGATCTGCTGAATGAATAAAGACGATAAAAACACACTTTCCGAGTCTGTATAAAGATCGGAAAGTTCTGTTTTGAAATATTTTTTAAATGCTGAGATTGTCATTTATCTTGTAAAAACCAGTTTTGTATCTGTAGACTTCTCTTCATCAATTCTGTATCCTTCATAGTTGAATGCTTTTACATCCTCCAGTGTTTTGGCGTTGGTTTCTGCACAGAATCTAACCACAAGACCTCTGGCATGCTTTGTATACACAACAATGGTCTTCAGTTTTCCATCTTTTAATTCATAAAAATCAAAATCAATGACTTGGTGGTCCAGTTTTTTTCTGTCGACTACTTTTCCATACTCGTTGCTGGCAAGGTGAAGGAGGATTTCTCCTTTTTTCATTTCAGCATTCAACTGCTCTGTAATCTTTTCTCTCCAGAATTCGTATAGGTTTTTGTATTGCTCAAATTCAAAAGGACGACCCATTTCAAGCCTGTAAAGCATCACTTTATCAGATGGTTTCAGTAAACCGTAAAGCCCGGAAAGGATTCTGTAGTTTTTTTGAAGGTAATCTACAGCATTTTTATCCAGTGTTTTAGCATCAAGACCTCTGTAAACCTCTCCTGTAAAGGCAAACATAGCAGGAGCAGATTCTTTTGCTGTAGGTTTGGACTTCCATTTTTGATTTCTTTCCCAGTTTTCATCAGCAAGCTTGGGTGATATTTCCATAAGCTCGGAAAGGTATTTTGGTGATTTTTCTTTTAAATAAGATTGTATCAATGCTGCATCTTCAATGAATTTGGGAGTAGTGGTTTTCAACAGATCCGTTGAATTTTCCGTGTTCATTAACTTGGCAGGAGATGTTATAATTTTCATAATGTTAAAATACAGATAAGTGTTTTATATCAATACAATTCATGACCATCATTGCGATAAAATCAATCATAAAATGACAGATGATCAGAATTTTAATATTTGAATAGCGTTTATAAAATACAGCAAACACGATTCCGATAAAAAAAGGTCCAAGAACCTGGCTTATGGTACCGTAAGTGCTGTGCAGAATTCCAAATAAGACAGCTGAAATAACAATGGCAACTGTCGGGTTATTATATATTTTTTCAATCCTGGGCTGGATATAGCCCCGCATCAGAAATTCCTCTACAATAGCAGCCGTAAGGCATGTAAAAATAACTAAAAAAAAATTATTTCTAAGAATGGGAACAAGGTTGAGAAGCTTCTCACTTATTTTTTCCTGTGTAACGAACATGACGACTGCATTCAGAATCACTCCGCCAATCAGACAGATAAAATATAAGCTCACAACAGCTTTGATGTAAAATGTTGCGGAATATTTCTTCTCCTTTTTAAGAAAAAAAGCACTTTTCTCAATAAAGACATTGTATAGAAATACAATGATAAGAACGATCCATAGTATAATTCTGCTGAGAAAGAAATTGGTTTCTGTAATTCCTCTTATTCCCGTTATTGTGGTAACAGCAGGAAAAGAATAGAGCATCGCTGCCGCTAAAATAACAAAAGTGAGTAAAATTCCTACAGCATATTTCCCGGTAAGACTCATAATTCAGTACCCTAAACCTTGAACTTTAAACTTTGAACCTTGAATTAAATGATCCCTTTTCCCTGACGGATGATTTCCGGTTCTCCTGAAGTAAGGTCTACAATAGTAGAAGCTACATTATCACCATATCCTGAATCAATCACGATATCTACCAGATGATCATATTTTTCAGCAATAAGTTCAGGATCGGTAGAATATTCGATAATTTCATCATCATCTTTAATGGAAGTGGATGCTATGGGATGGCCCAGTTTTTCAACAATAAGCTGCGGAATCGGATGATCCGGAACACGGATACCAATTGTTTTGTGGCCTTTATAGGCTAAAGGTAAACTTTTGTTGGCTTCAAGAATGAAGGTAAACGGCCCGGGAAGATGACTTTTCAGAAACCTGAAAACTGACGTATCAATAGGTCTTGTAAAGTCAGAAAGATGGCTGAGATCATTACAGATAATTGAGAATTTAGACTTGTCAAGCTTTATTTTTTTGAGCTGAGCCAGCTTTTCCATGGCTTTTATATCAAAAATATTACAGCCTAAAGCATAAATCGTATCAGAAGGATAGATAATCAGCCCGCCATTGTTTAATGTTTTAATAACCTCATTCACAAGATTTTCCTGTGGGTTGTCTGGGTAAATTTTTAATATTTTTGCCATAAAACAAAGATACAAATAATAAAATAGTTTTTATAAAAGTCCTTTATTTAAAAGAAAAATTAGGATTTGTAAAAATTATTCGTACCTTTGCAATCCAATATCGCGGGATGGAGCAGTAGGTAGCTCGTCGGGCTCATAACCCGAAGGTCATCGGTTCGAGTCCGGTTCCCGCTACTAAGCAAGTGTTTTCGGTAAACACTCTAAAAATACACCGCGGGATGGAGCAGTAGGTAGCTCGTCGGGCTCATAACCCGAAGGTCATCGGTTCGAGTCCGGTTCCCGCTACTAAGCAAGTGCTTTCGGTAAGCACTCTAAAAATATACCGCGGGATGGAGCAGTAGGTAGCTCGTCGGGCTCATAACCCGAAGGTCATCGGTTCGAGTCCGGTTCCCGCTACTAAGTAAGTGTTTTCGGTAAACACTCTAAAAATACACCGCGGGATGGAGCAGTAGGTAGCTCGTCGGGCTCATAACCCGAAGGTCATCGGTTCGAGTCCGGTTCCCGCTACTAAACGAAAAATCGGTATGACTTATTGTTATACCGATTTTTTATATGTTCTGCCTAAAAAAAGCTTAATTAAATGAACATATTAATTAAGCTTTGTAAATTCTATAGTATTTTTAAGATCTGTTGATGGTATCCGATATTATGATATTGCATAATTATTGAATTAGTTCAATTGAATTTTCATCTGTTAAATTTTGCAGTTTTTGTTTTTGTATATTTCGTACCGTTTCCATAGACTCTGATGTTATAGTGGTCTCCGAGTTTGAAAGTGATCCGATCATATTATTAATGAAATTCTTTTTCGCCTCTTGTAAGCCCGCTATAGAAGTTTCCGTAGAATTCTCATATCTTTTTTTCCTTACTGTCAATTCCATACCCTTCAGTTTCTCGCTTGATACAGATTTTACAAGTTCATAGTCATAATCTCCATTTTGATCCGATATTTTAATAATCAATCCCGGTAATCCTGTAAATTTATAAGGGCCGTACGAGAGGGGAATATCGGTGGAATACCAGGCGATCCAGTTTCGCCCTTTGTAATTAAGTTCAGCTTTTTTACAGTTAAATGATTTTATCACTTTGGACTCATTAATAAGTTTCCAGTTGTTTATGATAGGTTCTTTATAGGAAAGTAATGTCATCCCGATATTTTCAAAATATTGAATGTTCTGATTAGATTGGATAATTGTGTACGGGAATTTGGTTTTTGGGAAAGATTTTCCCCTAAAATCTATATTTGAATATCCGTTTACGGTAGCTTTTTTAAACTCACTTTGAAACACAGAATCAAATTTTACAGCTTTTTCACTGATAAAAAAAGCCCGGTCATTCAAGACTTGTAAAGAGAAAAACTCTTCATGTATATAGTTGGGGGTTGATTTGTTTATTTTCCCTTTTAATAAATAGGTGAAGTCCGCAACAAGGGCTTCTTTTCTTTCTGTTTGAGAATAAAATAATGCAAATAAAAAGAAGGTAAAAAATAAAGAAATTTTCTTAGAGTTACTCATGATATTATGATAAATAAAAACTGCACTTACAGTTTATTGTTATTATTACTGTAAGTGCAAGATATAATTAAAAAATTAATTACAGTAATTTGCTTCAAGAGCTTCTGTCCATGCCATTATCTGTGCTTCACTCCAGTTAGACTGATTAGTTACCGCAGCTACACCACAGCTTGTAGTATAATAGATTGGATAAAATTTGGAATATTTCTTCTTTGTTTTAGAATCTTTCTTCAAAACTTCTATTCGGTTTTCTTTTTGAATCTTAGACGTAGTTGATTTTTCGTTCTTAGATGGAGCTGTAGCAGCACTCATGATTCCCGCTGTAAGAATTCCAGCGATTAAAATAATTTTTTTCATGGTTTTAAAATTTAAAATTAATTGAGTCGCGAATATCCGAGCGTCTTTGTTGTCAAAGGTTCTCTTCTGTTTTCATTTTTGTAAATCTAGGACATTACTACTTCTAATATATGTTTCAAAAATGATATTCTGATAACTGCTTAAATACTATCGCAATAATCAAATTTATATAACCATTAATTAATTTGATTACGGTTTTCCATAAGGAAAAATATAAAATTTTTTTATAGCAGCTTAAATTTTATAGAATTCTGTTTTTATTCTCTGGTCATTGCAGACAAAACGATGTTGGTGTACATTTGAATTAGTCCATATTCATTTCCTTCCATTTTTTATAAGCTTCTTTCATACAATGCCCGCAGGGACGATAGCCATTTTCTAAAGCTTCTTTCTCATCTGTGAAGAAAACCCTGTTGCCTATTTTCATTCTCTTTCCTGAGCGGCAGCTGAGCAATCCATAGATTTTCAGTTTTTTATTTCCTCCAAAACGAATTTCTCTGTGATGGATTTTACTTCTTAGACTTTCGGTTGGGATCTGAGAGTGCTGAATCATGATTTACTTATTGAATAATTAAGCAGTCGCATCATGGAAGATAATACCTAACGCGTAGCGGTTTCCTTCTTTAACTTCACTTACACCATGTTTCATATTGACCCTGTAATAGCCTTTGGTTCCTTTCTCTGGTTTAAACTGAGTCGTAAAAATAAGTACATCCCCTTTTTTGGGTTGCAGAACAATAACCTTTGACTGAGCTCTGGGAATCTGCTGGGTAAGCACAAACTCGCCTCCCGTAAAATCCTTGCCGGGTTCGCTGAGCATTAAAACAATCTGAATGGGAAAATAAATATCTCCATATAAATCCTGATGCAGCGTATTAAATCCTCCTTTTCCATATTTTAAAATTAATGCCGTCGCTTTTTGCTGCCCGTTAAGATGACATTGGTCTAAGAATTCCTGATGATCTGAAGGAAATTGGGTGTCTATTTGTAAAGCTTTAAACCATGCATTGGCGACAGGCGCCAGATAAGGATAAATAGTTTTTCGTATGGTTTGAATAATTTCAGGTAATGGATAGTTAAAATATTTATATTCACCCAATCCGAAACGATGTCTGGCCATGACAACTGTTTTCCGGTAAAAAGCTGAATGATCATAATCCGATTTCAGTTTTTCACATTCGTTTTCTGACAGCAGATTATCAATGATGGCATAGCCGTTTTGATGCATTGTTTCCGTAAGGCTTTCCCAGTCAATATTCTTGATTGTATGAATGATATCTTTCATTGTTTTGATTTTATTCTGCAAAAATCCATAGTTCTTCAGAACAATACAATCCGAAACATGTGGTATTTTTATCGATGAATAAAGAGTTATAAAATACCTGGCCTATTGATTTAATATATTTCTGGATGATACCACTGGTCTTGTTTAAGGCTACCTTTGCCCTATTAATAAAATAGATATAACGATGAATTACATTATTAAAAAGGCAAGTCTTGAGGATCTTGATGAAACAGCTGAATTGTTCAATCTTTATCGTGTTTTTTACAGACAGGAATCGGATCTTGAAAAAGGGAAGGCTTTTCTCAAAGAACGGTTTTTAAACAGTGAGTCTGATATTTTCCTTGCTGTAGCAGACGGAAAAGCCGTAGGATTCGTACAGCTTTACAAATTATTTCATTATACCAGATTGCAAAAACAATGGTTGTTAAGTGATCTTTTTGTTCATCCTGATTATAGAGGGAAGGGGCTTTCTGTCGCATTAATTGACCGCAGTAAACAATGGTGTGAAGAAACAGGAGCGTGTGGACTGATGCTTGAAACCGAAAAAACAAATGATATAGGAAACACGCTGTATCCACGCTGCGGGTTTGAATATGACGGACTACATAATTACTACCATTGGTGGAAGTAGAATAAAGCTATTCAGTACTGATCATAGTGCAGCTTTTTCAGCTACTTTTACTTCTATAAGGACAAGTAGTATTAGTTCTACAGTTCTGAACGTTTAATTCTACAGGTATTTTCAGCCAGCAGAAGGGTATAATCCTATTTTTGTAAAGCTCTTACAGATCATGGGTAGGACAGTTGATCTGTAGAGCGTATGCAAAAAAATCTCTGCCTATTTTCTACTTTTTCCCCAAGGTTTTATGATTAGTACCACAAAACTGCTTTTTCCGGCGGAGATTTTTTGCTTTTGAATACAAAAAGAGAATGACGATCGTCATTCTCTTTTTGTATTCTTAAAATATAATTAAATATTATTGAGCCAGTTGAGCGTAAGGAGTAAGCTTGTTGTCATCAGACATCGTCTGTCCCAGAAAGTCTCTTTTCTGATCCGCTTTCATTCTGCCTGCAGCATCATTGGCATTGAAATAAGCTTCACTTAGTTTTGTAGCGATATCAGCAGGTTTGAAATCGAATTTTGTATCTCCTTCAACTCCAAGATAACCATTCTTTCTTGTAAGGTTAGTAATATAATTGTTGTAATTGATCATGGTTCCTCTCATCATATTGTTATGGTATTCCATACATTTCTTAGCTTTTTTAGATGAATTGTTCAGGATACAGTTTTTCATGTTGTTTCTGTATAAAAACCATTCAGATTCTACAATACCATATTCTCTACCCAAAGCAATCTTTCCGTTATTCACAATATTATTATCGCCTTCTTTTGTAGCGATCGTCTGAAGATGTTGAATAACCAATGGAACGGTAGCTTCGATTTTTGATTTTGTATCTTTCAGTATGCTAAGATCGGCAGCAGGAGAACCCTTCTTTTGTGCTGTAGTAACATTAAAAATAAGCAGTAATAGTACAATCAGTAAATTATATCTTTTCATGAGAAATTTTTAAAGCACTAAAATAAATATAATTTCCCGGTTAAAACAAATTCATTTTAATTTTATTTAATAAAACTTAACAAGTTTTAAGAATTTATTTTTGAAATCCTTTTTTTTCTATCGATTACGCAGGCTATATTTTCACTCTCTTAAAAATTTAATATATTTTAACTATTTTTATTCAATTGATTATCAAGCGTTTAATGTTTTACTGGTGTTTATCACTAAAAAAATAGTTGTTTGATTCAATTTTATTTCTACATTTGTATAACTAATTTCTTAGTGATATAGAAGTCAAAAGGTTTATATCACGATAAATGATAAATGAACAGGATATGAAAATTCAGACTTTAACAAAAGCAGAAGAACAGGTAATGCAGTATTTATGGAAGATAGAAAAAGGATTTCTTAAGGATGTTCTTGATCTTTTTCCGGAACCCAAGCCCCATACCAATACGGTATCTACCATTTTAAAAGTGTTGAAAGATAAAGAATTTGTAGACTATCGTGTACATGGAAGACAGCATGAGTATTTTCCGCTGGTTTCAAAAGAACAGTATTCCGGGAAAACCATTAAAAGTCTTGTAAAGAACTATTTCAAAGGCTCTTACAAAAGTGCCGTTTCATTTCTGGTAGAAAAAAATGAAATGACGGTAGAAGATCTTGAGATGCTATTGGACGAACTCAAAAATAAAGACTAAGACCTATGGAAGCAATACTTTTATACTTTGGAAAAATTATTTTATGTTCAGGTGTAACATTTTTGTATTATCAATTGTCTTTAAAGGACAAGACATTCCATCATTATAACAGATTTTATCTGCTGGCAGCAATTGTGATATCCCTGTTATTGCCACTTATCAGAGTAGATGATTTTACGATAGAGGTGAATAATGATATATATATGCTTCTTGACAAGATTCAGAATTTTAATTCAGAAAAAAATATAAACAATGGTAACCTTTATTTTAACATTATTTTTTCAGCTCTGGGACTGGTTTCTTTCTATTTTCTAGGAAAGCTGCTGTATGGGATTTTTAAAATCCAGCAGTTTAAAAATCAATTTCAGAAAGAAAGCTTTGACGGGATCAATTTTTACCGTACAGACCTTAATGAAGCTCCATTTTCCTATTTTAAAAACCTGTTCTGGAAGAATACAATTACCCTGCATTCTGATATCGGAAAACAGATTTTAAAGCATGAAATGGTACATATTGAGCAGAAACATTCCTTTGATAAGATCTTTATTGAGATTATTACTTCTGTGTTCTGGTTCAATCCGTTTTTTCATATCATCAAAAAAGAAATTAATCTCATCCACGAATACCTGGCGGATAAAAAAGCCGTACAGCAATCGGACACCAAAGCATTTGCGCAGATGCTTTTAGCAAGCCACTTTTCCGGAACACAGTTGCCTGCTGCCAGCCCGTTTCTAAGTTCAAACCTTAAAAAAAGACTTAAAATGTTACAAAAACCAAAAACCAAGTTCGGATATGCGCGAAGAATTCTTGCATTGCCGGTTTTATTTACCGTAGCGTTTGCTTATCTGGTAAATGCGAAGAACAGAGAAATCGAAGAAACCAATCTTTCTATTAAAAAAGCAGTTTCAGAAATAAAAAAAGATACCATCAGACCTGAAAAATCGGTTCAGGGAAATATCCGGGAATTAAAAACCTTATCACCCGGTGAACACAAAAAATTAACTGATCTTGAAAAAAAGATAAAAGAAAAAGAGAAGGAGCTGGATGGATTGGATCCGGAAAGTGATGCCTTCAGTGATAAAATTGAAGAAATAAGTAATCTGGCATCAGAGATTGGAGAGGTAGCTGCCAAAGTTGAAGTTGATAAATATTTCAATTCTGCTGAATGGAAAAATCAGATGAAGGAGCTTGAAAATATGGATCCTCTTGATAAGAAAGAACTTCGCAAAATAAAAAGAGCAGCTAAAAAAGCGGGAAGAGAGGCTGCAAGAGCGGTAAAAGACATCGTTCCGCCCACACCGCCTAATGCACCGGATGCACCTCTGGCACCAATAGCTCCAGAAGCTCCACTTGCCCCAAAGGCTCCTAAAGCTCCCAAAGTAGTTTATTTTAAAAATAATAACACCGTTTATTATAAAGATCTGAGCGCTAAAGAAAAAGAAGAAGTACGCAAAGCAATGGCAGAAGCCAGAGAGGCGATGAAAGAAGCTGTAAAAGCCAGAGTGGAAGGTGAAACAACAAGAGCCGAAGGAGACAGAATAAGAGTGAAGGCTGAAAGAATCAGAATTGATGGGGAAAAAATCCGAAAACAAGTTGAAAAAGCCCGTGCAGAAGCAGAGAAAAGATCTGTCAGCTTCAGAGACGGAGCATTTATTAAATTTGACGGTAAACCTGATGTTATTGTAATGAATGCTGATTTTATCAAAAAAGACGGCAACGGAAATATTGCCATGAATGGAGTGAAAAATTTCAAAATAAGCGGTAATGATGATGTAAAATATAAGTATTATATTGACGGAAGGGAAGTTTCTAAGGACGATGTTAACTCATTAGATACAAGTAATATATCGAAAGTTAATGTCAATACTCAGAAAAAAGGAGATTTTAAGCAAGGGGAAGTAAGAATCGAAACAAAGAAATAAGTTCCATCAGGCTTTGTCAGTGTCAGATTGGCAAAGCCTTTTTTTAAACATACATTATGAAAAGTAAAATTCTATTTTTTTTATTTCTGGGTGGGCTTGTCAGTGCACAGGTCAACAGGTTTTTTTATGAATACAAGTTTATTCCGGATTCCAATAATAAGGAAGATGTAAAGACGGAAATGATGATGCTCGATATCGATAAAAACGGATCAAGCTATTACAGCCGCGATAAATTTGTATCAGATTCTATTGGAAAGGCAGAGCTTGAAAAACAGTTAAAAGCCGGAGGTGGAAATATCAGTGTTAACAGACGGGAAAAGCCCGGGCAGGTCTCTTATAAAGTTACCAAACAATATCCTGATTTCAAAACCTATCTTTTCAGAAGCATTTCTACAGATAAATATAAAATAAAAGAAGATCAGAAACCGGAATGGAAAATATTGGCCGAGAAACAAAAAATAGGAGCGTATCAGGCTCAGAAAGCCACTGCCAGCTTTGGAGGAAGGGAATGGATAGCCTGGTTTGCAACAGATCTTCCTTTTCAGGATGGGCCTTATGTCTTTTACGGTCTTCCCGGTCTCATCGTAAAGATTGAGGACACCACCGGCTCTCATATCATGACGATGATAGGTAATAAAACGATTAATACTCCGGCTGCTGACTCGGAAATGCAGATGCCTGATCATGTAAAAGTATTGGGAATAGGCGGAAAAGAGCTGGAAGTAACTAAAGATCAGTTCAAAAAAGTATGGAAGGCTTATGTAAATGATCCGGCAAAGAATATGAGAGAAATGTTAATGAAAAATGGTGATGGCAATACGAAATTTAGTTTTAAGCTGAGAACAGGAGACGGTAAAGAAATCTCAGATCCCAATCAGGTACTTAGGGAAATAGAAAAAAATACTAAAGAAGCCCTAAAAAAAGATAACAATCCGATAGAACCGGATCTGGTAAATTAAAAATTATATTTTCTAATATCTGCAGGATGGCATACGTGTCATCCTGTTTTTGTTTGACAAAAGAAGTCAAATAAAATGGGACAAATATCAATTCATGATGTTATAATATATTTTTTTATCTTTCAATAAGCAATAAGCAATAAGCAATAAGCAATAAGCAATAAGCAATAAGCAATAAGCAATAAGCAATAAGCAATAAGCAATAAACTTTATATCTTATGACAGAAAAGGAAAAATGTGCAGCCGGACTTTTATACAACGCCAACTACGATAAAGAATTAATAGAAGAACGCATTGCATGCAAAGATTTGTGTCAGGAATATAATGCCCTCAAAAACTCCGATTCCGAAAACAGATTCCGATTGCTTAAAAGCATTATGGGTAGTATAAAAGAAAATATCTGTATAGAACCCAGCTTTTGGTGTGATTACGGATATAATATAACCGTAGGAGAGAATTTCTACGCCAATCACAATCTGGTTATTTTGGATTGTGCCAAAGTAGAGTTTGGTGATAATGTGTTTATAGGCCCCAATTGCAGTTTTTATACGGCAGGTCATCCGCTTGACGCGAAACAGCGAAATGAAGGACTGGAATATGCACATCCTATCAAAGTAGGTAATAATGTATGGCTGGGAGGCAATGTGGTTGTACTTCCAGGAGTTTCTATCGGAAATAATTCTGTGATTGGAGCTGGAAGTGTGGTAACGAAAGATATTCCTGAGAATGTAGTGGCCGTGGGAAATCCGTGTAGGGTAGTAAAAAATATCCCGGAAGAATAATATACAGAATCACTATAAAGTAAAATCCCGGAACAATGTTCCGGGATTTTTATGTTTGAACAAGGATCAGTGATTATGCTAATTTCTGAGAATCTGCAACAAACTGAGCCAATCCGCTGTCTGTTAATGGGTGCTTCAATAAGCTCAAAATCGGAGGAAGTGGAGATGTGATAACATCAGCCCCGATTTTAGCACAGTCGATAATATGCATTGAGTGACGGATAGAAGCTGCCAGGATTTCAGTTTCGTACATATAGTTATCGAAAATCAATCTGATTTCCTGAATAAGGTTCAAACCGTCTGTAGAAATATCATCTAATCTTCCTAAGAACGGAGAAACATAAGTTGCTCCTGCTTTAGCTGCCAGAAGAGCCTGCCCCGGAGAGAAGATCAATGTACAGTTTGTTTTGATTCCTTTGTCAGAAAAATATTTTAAAGCTTTGATTCCGTCTTTGATCATCGGAATTTTTACAACGATATTCGGGTGAATAGCAGCCAATTCGTCTCCTTCTTTAATCATTTCTTCATACGTTGTAGAAAGAACTTCCGCAGAAATATCTCCGTCTACAAGCTCGCAGATCGTTTTATAATGGTTTTTGATGGCTTCAGCTCCCTGAATACCTTCTTTTGCCATTAGGGAAGGGTTGGTTGTTACACCATCTAAAATTCCAAGGTCTCTTGCTTCCTTGATTTGCTCTAAATTAGCTGTGTCAATAAAAAATTTCATTTTGATAAATAGATTTATTGATACAAATATAGGGAATTAATTGGGTTATGAGGTATGAATTTTGAGTTACCGGGTTTTGGGTTTGCGGTGGTAGAGTAAGAGAGTTTGAGGGTAAGCGGGTTTGGATATGGGAGTGTATGAAAGTAATGGTTTTGAAATAATAAAAAAAGAAATTCCCTACATATTCGTCAAACTGTTATTTTTGCTTCTAGCTTCTAGCTTCTAGCTTCTAGCTTCTAGCTTCTAGCTCTAGCTTCTAGCTTCCAGCTTCCAGCCAGACCAACTTAAATTACCATCCATGAAAAACAATAGTTTCAGCGCCACATTGAAAATCATAGGAATTAATCCTTTTGTATTTGTTCCGGAAGAAATATTGGACACGATTTTTGAAAAATCCGGTAGAAATAAGAGCCCCATTGCTGTCAAAGGAACGGTGAACGGGAAAGAATTCAAACAAAACCTCATGAAATATTTAGGTGATTGGAGGCTTTACGTGAATCTGACAATGCTGAAAAATTCTCCCAAAAGAATCGGGGAAATTATTGAAGTTGTTCTGGAATATGATGATTCCGACCGAAGTATCGCTATTCATTCTCAATTAGAAAAAGCAATTAGAGAAAGTGCTCTGGCAACAGAAAATTTTGAAAAGCTTATTCCTTCAAGAAAAAATGAGCTGGTAAAGTATATTAATAATTTAAAAACCGAAGCCAGTATTCAGAGAAATATTGAGAAAATCATCAGGCATCTACATGGTGAAACAGATTTTTTTGGAAAAATGATTGAGTAGATCTAAAACTTATTGATCATTAAAAGAAAATGCCGGAAAAACTTTCCGGCATTTTCTTTTTTTACTAAGAATTTAATGCTTTGCTAAGCTTCACAGCATCCTCGTTGGTAGGATCATACTGTATCGATTTCGCAATATGTTCTTTTGCTTTATTAGGATCTGTTTTCTGCTCTGTAAAGGCAAGATAGAAATAAGCATATGCCAGATTCTTCTTGTTTTGCTCTACTTCTTCAGGTTTTACCGTTGCAATATACTTTTCATAAGCAATTTTTGCGTTGGCATCATCTTTTGCAGACTGATAGGCATAAGCCTGGCTGTAATAAGCCGGAGCCCAGTCCGGTAATAAAACTGATACTTTTTTCCAGGTATCAATAGCATTGGGCCAGTCTGAAGCCTCCTGATAAGCATTAGCCAGCTTTGCTAATGATTCTGCATCCTTTGGATTGGCCGCGATCTGTTTTTTAAGATCTTCGATAGTTGGATTAGTTGTTTTACTCGTTGCTGCTGAAGTTTCAGGCTGAGTCGTTTGTGCATTTACAAGACTTACACTTCCTGCTAGTATTAAGCCTAAAAACAGGCTATTAATTTTACTCATTTTCATAATCTTATATTTTAAAGTCAAAATCTAAAATTCAATAATAATTCCACAAAACCGTAAATTTTAGAGGCTTTAAGTTTTTTTAGAAAATATTAACGGGATTGATGTTTTTTTTAATTTAATTTTTGATTCGTTGCTCTTTGAGGCTATCTTTGTGATTCGTTTTTAATAATACTTATAAATTTCGTGGTATGAATATCATATTAGCTTCAACATCTACACTTTTTGGTGGAGAATATCTGGAATACTTAAGAGAAGAATTAATCCAACTTTATAACGGAATTGATGAAATTGTATTTATTCCTTTTGCAAGACCAGGCGGAATTTCCCATGATGATTATACCGCAAAAGCACGTTCTTTCTTTGAAACCATCGATATAAAAGTGAAAGGTCTTCACGAATTTGAAGATAAAAAGGAAGCCATTCATCAGGCAAAAGGTTTCTTTACAGGAGGCGGAAATACCTTTTTATTGGTTAAAACATTACACGAAGAAGGGCTGATGTCTGTCCTGAAAGAAAATGTATCAAAAGGAAAAGCCTATCTCGGATGCAGCGCAGGAAGCAATATCGGAGGCCAGAATATGAAGACAACGAACGATATGCCGATTGTATATCCGCCAAGTTTCGACTGTATGGGATTGGTGCCTTTCAATATTAATCCGCACTATCTTGATCCTAATCCCGACTTAAAATATAACGGAGAAACCAGAGAAACCCGTATTCAGGAGTTTCTTACCCAGAATGATATCAAAGTGGTTGGTCTAAGAGAAGGGAACTGGATCAGAAGAACCAATGATTCCATTACTGTAGAAGGAAGTGAGCTGACAAGGATTTTTGAAAAAGGAAAAGAGCCTTACGAAATAGAAGCAGGAAGCAGACTTTAATGAGCGAAAATGAAATTAATCTTTTCATAGAACGCAATCTCACTAATTTTTCAGTGAACAGTACCGGATGGAATGAACTTATCCGGAAATTGCTGTATGAATTTGCTTTGGCAGGCTGGAACATGGAACACCGTGTCTTTGGAAAGGAGAAGTTTGGTGAATTGAGATGCTATACCTATTCTGAGGATGAAATACTCAATAACAAGCTTAAAAACATCAAAGATAAGTATTCGAAATTATCGGTAAAAACTTGTGAAATCTGTGGAGAAGAAGGTAAAATGAGAACCATAGGTTCCTGGCAGACCACATTGTGCCTGAACCATTTTCTGGAACAACAGCCCGTTATTGAAATTGATGACAAACAGAATGTCAAAAGAAGTAATGAGGTTGTTCTGAATATTCAGAATATTGTCAAAGCCGAGGTTGAGTATGATCTTAAGAGTTTATGGCTTTATACCCATCCTGAAGAGGGATTTTACTTTTCATGGCAGGAACCCAATTATTATCTGCTTTTGAGAAGCGTTCCCCTTTCTTTTTTTCCAGAAGAGAGTCGGAATGAAATCTCAGCAGTATTTCAGGACCTCCGGAATTGTGAAATATGCGGTTATAAAGCTGTGCACCAAAAAAACTGCCTGAGATGCCATCATGAACCCTGGAATGATTCAGGATATTTTATTCAGGATTACGGGGAAAAATCAAACTATATAAAGGAATGCCAGATGGACATTTTTATAGATGAAGATGATTATGAGAAATATTTCAAACATGATCGTTCATTTGAAAAATCTCCTGGCCATCAGATACTTTTCACCTCCGAAGAGCTCAGTGAGTATGAAAAGCTTTTATTTTAACTATATTTGATCAGAATTTAAATCAATAGAAAAAGGTCCGTATACTCTTTGTAAACTGTATTGGAAACCTTTGCATGCAGACCCAAATAACAATGTAATGAAAAAAACATTTGCAGTTCTCATACTCTCTGTACAGATGGTTGCTGCACAGAATATAGCCCAAAAATTAGATAAAGTAACAAAGGATCTTATGGATTCTTCAGGAGCAGTATCTTCCAGCTTATCTTTTTATGTTTCCGATGAAAACGGAAACTTTTTATATGAATATCAGGGAAATAAGGGTCTTTCTACTGCCTCTACGCAAAAGATTTTCACAGCAGGAGCTGCACTGGAAACTTTAGGAAAAAACTATACTTTTACCACGACTTCAAGCTATTCCGGAAATATCTCCGGAGGAACGCTGAATGGAAACCTTTTCATCAGCTCCAACGGCGACCCTACTTTGGGAAGCTGGAGATATGATGGCTATAAACCCGAAAATTTTAAAAAGAAACTGATTGATGCTATCAAAAATTCAGGGATAACAAAAATATCAGGGGATCTGATCATTGATGATTCTTATTTTGATCATCAAACGATTCCGGGAGGCTGGCCGTGGGATGACCTGGGGAATTACTATGGTGCGGGTGTATGGGGAATCAACTGGAAAGAGAACCAGTTTGATATCAATATTAATGGAACCGATTTTAAAAGCTTTTCTTATCCGCTGGAAGGGGTGAAGTGGCTGAATGACCTGAAAACAGGAGGAAACTCGGATCAAAGCCTGATCTTTACCGCTCCTCATTCTGATGTCGCTTTGATTAATGGAATGCTCCCGGCTGGAAAAACAGTTACTGTTTCCGGTTCTGCTCCCAATCCGCCGCTGCAGCTGGCAGCAGAAGTAAAACAATGGCTGAAGGAGTCAGGAATTGAACTTTCTGGAAAAGCTGTAACGAATTCTCAGCTTGAAGTAGATGGAAAAAATTCTTTAGCAGCTCCAAAAAATAATATTCTCCTGACTTATCAATCTCCGACTCTTGATAAAATTGTGTACTGGTTTCTGAGAAAAAGTATCAATCTGTATGGAGAAACATTAATTAAAACGTTAGGAAAAGAGAAAAAAGGAAATTCAAGCTTTAAAAGCGGAGTTGCCTATCTGAAAGAATTCTGGAAATCAAAAGGAATCAATCCTAATATGATCAACTTTGCAGATGGAAGCGGACTTTCCCCTCAGAATTATGTGTCTGCAAAAGCAGAAGTGCAGGCTCTTTTATATGCTAAAAAACAATCCTGGTTTGAAGCTTACTATGATGGATTTCCGGTTCAGGATAATGGAATGAAAATGAAAAGCGGAACGATGAGAGATACCAAATCATTTGCCGGATACCACACCGCAAAAGATGGGAAAAAATATGTATTTTCGATTATCATCAACAACTATCAGGGAAGCGGAAATACTGAGCTGCAGAAAATACTGAATGTTTTAAAATAAAATACTTTGAGAAAATCCATCCTCACCAGACTGAATAACTGGATCATTTTTGTTGTGATGACTACTTTGGTGATCGCCATTGTAGTGGCTTCAACATCGCTTATTAATTTTCTCAGAAAAGAGGAGATCAAAAGGATCAGTCTTCTTTCCAAAGCGATAAGAATACAACAGGAGGTTAAAACTCCGGATACTGATGTTCTGGATCTGCTGCCGGATATCCTGAATATCAACAATACCATTCCGTTTATTGTAACAGACAAATATAAGAACCCGATTCTTGACCTTGGATACTATAGAAACATTCCTGAAAGTACGATTAAGAATCCTGAAAAACTACAGGATCTGATCCGAAATATGGAGAAAAATTATGATCCTATCGAGATCAAAGTGCCCGATGGAAATAATCAGTTTGTCTATTATGACAACTCGCGTCTTCTTAATAATCTCCAGTATTCTCCCTATATTTTAGGGCTGTTTATTCTGCTGTATTTTGGTTTTTCTTTCTGGTTTTTCAAAACTATTAAAAAGACGGATGAAGGATATCTTTGGGCGGGTCTGGCTAAAGAAACCGCGCATCAGATCGGAACTCCTTTATCATCCATGATCGGATGGATGGAAATTATGAAGCTTGATAATCCGGATTCGGAAGGAGTACATGAAATAGAAAAAGATATTGAAAGACTCAGAACGATCTCAGAGCGATTCTCAAAAATAGGTTCTGTTCCAGAACTGAATGACAGAAATTTTAATGAAACCATTCAGGAGAATTATGATTATTTAAAAACAAGGATCTCCAGAAAGATCAATTTTACGATTAATCTTCCTACGTATACCGTTCTGGTTCCTCACAACAAAATTCTGATGAGCTGGGTGATTGAAAATCTGGTAAAAAATGCGGTGGATGCGATGAAAGGTGAAGGCTCTATTACCATGTCTGTCTTTGAAAGAAATAAGAATATTCTCATTGAGGTAAAAGACAATGGAAGCGGGATGACCAAACAGCAGGCACGAAATGCTTTTAATCCCGGATATTCTACCAAGAAAAGAGGCTGGGGACTAGGATTGTCACTGGCAAGAAGAGTTATTCATGAATACCACAATGGAGATATTAAGATTTCCCAGACTGAAGTAGGAAAGGGGAGTACTTTCAGGATTACGATCAGAAAAGAGGATTGATTCTCGTTGAAATTAGGGCCAATAAGAAACCTAACACGTTTTCAAAACCTGTTAGGTTTGTATCAGGATAAAGCTGATAAAAATAAAAAGCGGGAAATTTCCCCGCTTTTCTCTTTATTTTTTACCTGTAAGCCACTGAGTCTGTAGTTTCAGTTCTTCCGGTGTTGGATTCGCTTTGAAAGAAAGTGTTTCCATGGTCATTTTATCCAGAATAGCCTTTCCTTTCAATGTCATTTTCTCTTTCTTCCCGGCATTGTCTCTTAGAATGGTTACCGTAACTTCCTGTCCTTCTTTAATGGTTCTGGTATATCCAATAAAATCCTGTACCTTTTTGATGTCTACCGTTCTTCCGTCTAAAGCAAGTACCTGGTCTGTGATTTTAAATCCGATGCTTTTTGCAAATGGAGACAGTGCAGAATGTTCATTAAAAGCAAAGGCATTGGTCTTTTCATCAAAACCTGTCTGGTTCGGATCTTTGATAAACCAGAACAAAGGCTGGCTTTCCTGCTTTTTAATATCCACCCCTACCATGCTCAGATATTGTGCATAAGGTGTTGGCTGGTTTCCTGCGATATATTTGTTGTAGAATTCTTTTACCTGAGGATACCCGGTAATTGTTACCAGTTCGTCAATCAGTTTATCATCTTTGAAAGGTTTGTTTTCACCAAATCTCTGAGACAGTTTTCTGATCATATCACGATATCCCATTTCTCCGTTGGACAATTTTCTAAGCTCGATGTCTAAACACATGGCTAAAAGAGCTCCTTTCTCATAGACGTTTCTGTACTGATCTTTATAAGGCTCTACCAATACATTTTTACTCATTACTGTAAATGGCATTGTATCGTCATAGCTCTTGGAATTGGCAATTTTCTCTCCCATTCTCTGAAGGAACTGATCTTTATTGATCAAACCTTCCTGGATCTGGAATAAGTTGGCAAAATATTCCGTTCCGCCTTCATACATCCATAAGTGCTGAGACATTTTCGGATCTGCATAATCAAAATAATGAATCTCTTCGGAATGGGTTTTCAGAGGGTTTACCGTATGGAAAAACTCGTGGGAAACGACATCCGTAATGGTATTGTCAATGGCATCCTTCGGCATTGCTTCAGGCAGCACCACACTTGTCGATTCGTGGTGTTCCAATGCTCCGAAACCTTTAATGCTAGGTCCGTCACCACCGGAAAGATAAAGCATGATAGCATACTTTTTATTCGTGTTCATATCGCCCAGGAATTTCTTTTGGGCAACCACCATTTTTTCAAGATTTTCTTTGAAATCGGCAGCTTTATACTTTCCTGTCGGAGAATAAACGCCTAGCACTAGATCCATTCCTCCGGCATTGAAGGTAATATAATCCGGCTTTGTATACATTAATGGTGAATCGGTCACCTTACCATAGTTGGCTAGAGTATAGGTATCTGTTGATTCAGATTTATCCTGATCTACCAGCGCTGTGGTTCCGTAGAAATCAGTGGGTTTCTGAATGACAAGCTGATAAGGAACATCCTGCATGTTCTCGATATATCCGATAAATCCGTGGGTATTGATCATGTATATCTTTCCTTCTTCAATATCAGTTCCTGAAGGAGAAAATACGGCTTTATGCTTAGAGGTATCCAATTCATCATCAAAACTGTCATTTACAAGATAAGAGATTTTGGAAAGACCCTGAGCATTTTTCAATGAATAGGTATTGTCATTTACTTTAGTATAAGTAAGCTCTTTTCCTTTATTATCGTAAAATTTGATTCCTTCGATGAATCTTCCGTAGTCGTCTACAGAATAAGTACCCGGAACTGTTTTAGGGAAATGAAATTTAATGTCACCGGATTTCATTTTTGGGAACTCCATGGTAACGGCTACTTTATCATCTTTTACGTTGACTAGATCAATAGTGGTTTTTATAGACTGTGCATTTGCTAAAAAAGCAGCAAAAATACCAAGGCTAAGTACTGTTTTTCTCATTAGGTTTAAATTAATAGTTAAATAGTTGCTTTTTTTCTGAATTTGTTACGAAAAAAGTATTAAACTTTTCTTAAAATTTTAAGGTAAAAAAACGAAAGGCAAATCTGCTGGTCTGCAAATCTGCCTTTTTCTTTATTTAATATTTTTATAATTAATATAATAGTTGGGATCAAGCTCAACCGGAGAGCTCTTTTTAAGCTTTACAGTCTGCCATTCTTCCGTTGGATTTATGGTTTGGTCACCATTGATGAGTATCGGCAGTTTAATGTTTTTTACCACATCGGTATACCGGAATTTTAAAGTATCACCATCCTGAGCATACTCAAGGGTTGGAATTTTTATTGTTCTCAGGTACTGATCAAATACCGTTGAAAAATCGATTCCCGATTTTGAGGAGATATAATTTTCTACCTGTTGTGTGGTAACCGTCTGATGATAAAAATCTTTATTCAAACCTCTTAAAATCTGTCTGAATTTTTCATCATTATGGATAACCTGTCTTATCGTGTGAAGCATATTAGCCCCTTTCGGGTACATATCTCCGCTGCCTTCATTTCTTACACCATAACGGCCGATAATAGGAATGTCATTGTCTATCAATTTTCTGATCCCCTGAACATAGGTGTCAGCAGATTTTTTGTCCATATATTTTTCCGTGAAAAGAGTCTCGGAATAATTGGTGAAACTTTCATGGATCCACATATCAGCCTGATCTTTTGCTGTGATATTATTGGCGAACCATTCGTGGCCGCTTTCATGAATAATAATGAAATCCCAGTTTAACCCGACTCCTGTCCCTGAAAGATCTCTGCCCAAATAGCCGTTCTGATATTTGTTTCCATAGGCTACATTACTCTGATGTTCCATACCAAGGTGAGGAGATTCTACAAGTTTGTATGAATCCTCATAAAACGGATACGGGCCAAACCAGTATTCAAATGCGGAAAGCATAGGTTTCACCTGTTGAAACTGTTTTTTTGCCTTATCCAGATTATAGTCAATTACCCAGTAATCCAGATCCAGTTTTCCTTTTTCGCCTTCAAATACATCTTTAAAATTTACATATTTTCCTATACTCGGGATAATGGAGTAGGCATTGATAGGATTTTTAACCTCCCAGGTATAAGTAGTTTTATTTCCGGCTGTCTTTTTATCAGTGAGTCTGCCGTTACCTACACCTACCAGATCATTAGGAGTTATAATTTTCATGATGATTCCGTTGTCAGGTTCATCACTCCAGATATCTTTGGTAGGAAGCCATATGGAAGCTCCTATGCCTTCGTCAGCAGCAGTCATCCATGGATTTCCTTTCTCATCTTTAGTGAAAACCCATCCGCCATCCCATGGTGCATTTTTAGCAATAGCAGGATTTCCGGAATAGATGACGTTAATCGTATATTTTTCGCCTTTTTTGAATTTTTTATTCGCTGTAATGAAAATAAAGTCTCCATCCTGTCTGTAATTGGCGATAGGAAAGTTTCCTTCCACTTTGTCAGCTTTCATAGGCTGCTGAAGGTCAATCTGAAATACAGGATTGGTAATATCTTTTATAATCTCAAAACTGATTTTATTATTTCCTTTGATACTTTTCTGCTCAAAATCCGGTTCCACGGAAAGGTCATATTTTTTGACATCCCAAAAATTTCTGAACTCGGTATTGGAACCCTTTAAAGTATCCTGTTTGGTGAAAGTCTTATCTTTTTCAAAGAACTGTCCGAAAACCAGTCCTGATGCAAATAAGAGGGTGTATGACAATTTTTTCATGTAAACTGTTATTAAATCTTTTCAAAAGTATAAAATTAAATTAATAGCCCGATGCCGGAAATCAAATTAAATACAGATTTTAGGAAGGCATAAAAAAAGCCCGGTCATTGCCGGGCTCTAAAAACGGGTTAGGTTTTATTTTTTGATGAATTTCAGATTTGAAGTCGTTCCTTTGTCTTCAATTGAAATAATATAAGTTCCTGTCGTTAATTTTGAAACAGAGATTTTATTATCATTAATAGGTCCGTTCATAACTTTCTGACCTGCCATATTCGTAATGATAAACTGAGCTTTAGATGAAATTTCAGTTACATTCAATATATCACTTGCCGGGTTAGGGTAGATCTGGATTGAACTCTTATCTTTCACTGTCTCACTGGTGGAAAGCTGCTGCTGAATCAATACCGGATAATCCTCAACTTCACCATATTGCTGGTTGCTGCATCCGCTGCTTGGCTGGCTTTCATATCCTAATACAACTCTCATAATAACGTTGCCTCCCGTATACGCGTCTGCCGGTACAGAGAATGTTCCGGAAACCGGTGTTGCTATACTAGGTGCACTGGTGTAGATTACTTCAGAAGAAGAGAATACTCCGTCTTTGTTGAAGTCTATCCAGGCGGTTACTCCATCGTTATACTGTGAGCTCGTCCACGCCTTGGTGATGCTTATATTATTCCCTGAAGATCCGGACATAAGGGTAATCAGTTTCGATGGATCAGTAGTGTAGTCTGTGTAAGGAGTGTTGCTGCTGGTATTTGAAACGGGGTTCATTCCTGCGCCGGTTACCGTAACATTGGAAATATACTCGTCAGCGGCATTGGTTCCGGTGATTGAACATTTAGCAAAAGATAATGTGGTAAAATTCGTTGATGCTGAATAAGAACCAACCGAAGCACTACAAACATTGGCTACCTGTACTTCATATTGAGTAGCTTCTGTAAGCCCTGAAATATTATAAGAATTTGTTGAAACAGGAACAGTAGTCCATGTGGCTGTCCCCACTTTTCTGTACTGTACAGAATACGTTGCTCCAACTAACGCTGTCCAGTTTACAGATGCAGATGTTCTGGTAATACCACTTACTGTAACTCCTGCAGGAGCAGATGTTGTACAGGCGCCGGCTGATGCGGAAACAGTGGCATTCCCAACGGCATAGAATACATTATCAATAGCACTTACTCTTATTTTTACACCTGTACCTGTAGCCAGAGAAGAGAATGAAAACGGCTCAGATCCGTCATTAGCTGTAGATGGGCTGATAACTGTCCATGTCGTTCCATTATCTGTAGTATAATCTATTTTAACATTCTGAACATTGTATGGTGCATTATTCGTGTTGACAACATCCCATGTAACCGCTCCAGGTGTATTATTATAAACGGTGGTTGAAGTCACTTTGAAAGGACCTTCATTTCCTATGTCCACCTTCATCAGGCTGCTCTGTGTCTGCTGCTGTGCAGCATCCGGATTGTTATCTCTCACCGTTACCTTGAAATTCATTGTTCTTGGGATATTGGATACAGTTTCCCAGTCTGTAGGGCTGGTAAGAGTACCATTAAGAACGTTGGTGAATTTAGGGAAATAACGGGTAGGGGAAGTGGTAGGCATCAGAGATCTGAAATTCGCACCATTATTTCTGGTTGCACTTACCGGACCAAAAGCAGACGTAGCCAGATCATACTGTTCCCAGGTATAGGTCATCGGATCATTTTGTGGATCTGTTGCAGAAGCTGTTAACACAAAAGCTGTTCCTTTAGGGATCATTTTATTAGCCATTGGCTGAATAGAAGGAGGTGTATTCGCCACATTCGTAATAATTCCACAGTCCTGAGCATTAACGTAGGCTCCTACTTCTTCAATATTTTTGGTATGGAAATAAGCATCAGAATGCATCTGAACATTATAGTTGGTAATACCGGCATATCCCATAATCGAAGATCCTGATCCCGGTTCCATGTGGGCTCCGTGCAAAGCAATAGACATGGTGTGTGCAGCCCCGAACTGGTGACCAATTTCATGCGCTACAAAATCGATATCATAATTATCTCCAAAAGGCTGATCCGGAGTAGAAGGAGAAGTGATTCCCGCTCCTTTGGAAGTAGCATCATTGTTGTTTGCAGGGTTTCTGCAGACATTTCCTACATCTCCGGCACTTCCGCCACCACCTCTGTGGCCAAAGAAATGTCCTATATCATAAGCTGCGTTACCTACACCAGCGGTATTGGTAAGGGTTTGCTGAAGCTGAAGGTTCCATGCTGCGGGAGCGCTATAGGTACCATTTGAATTGGTAATTACATTCGAATAAGGATCTGTAGCGGGATCTGCAAATATAAGTTGTGGAAGATCCTGTACGATCATGTGGATCCCAAAATCTTTTTCAAAAACACCATTTACACGGTTCATGGTAGCATTAATTCGCGCTGCTGCCAAAGGAACACTTCCGGCAAGCTGTGTATATTCGCCGTTTACCGAGATGGCAATTCTATAGGTTCTGTATTTTTGTTCGTTACTTTTATTAGCATTACCTAATCCCTTCAAAACATTTTTTGTTTTAAGAAGCTTATTCATTTCTTTCTTTGCTTTCTCAGGCTCAGCAGTTCTGCATTCGAAAGGGTCTTCATGGGATTTGTTGGATTTGAAAAAGACCCCGTATACATCCTTTTCTTTATTAATAGGTTCTATGAATTCATATTTTCCTGAATCAGTATCGAATGTCATAGATTGGAAATCATTAGGTGCTGTACTGAACCGGATTTGTTTATGTGGATTATCTAACCCGATACCGGCATATGCTCCCAATTCGTATCGGTCTGCCATTGATTTTTCAACTACGGGCGAACTGTAAACCGAAAACCTTTCAATTCTTCCATCTGCTGTAGGGATAGAAACGATTACAGCGTTTCCACCTTTTCCTGCTTCAGGAGCATCCTTTAGTTGATTTCTTAATGCAGAAAGGTCAAATTTGTAGGCATATTCTACCTTTATTTCCTTTCTTATCGGGGTAATTTTTTCCGAGACAGGTTCCCAGCGTTGTGCCTGCAAACCGCCCAGACTTAAAGCCAGTGCACAGACGAAAATAATTTTCTTTTTCATATTTTTATTGATTGTTGTTAAAGTTTTTAAAGATAGTGTATTTTTTTAAAAGAAATGTTGATATAACTGTGTTAATTATTCTAAACTTTATATTTTTGGTTAAATTTTATTGTTGTTTTAATTAAATTAAGAATAAATCTAATTAAGATTAATATTTTTATATAAAATAAGCGCTACTATTCAGCTGAATAGTAGCGCTTATGCTTTTATGAGTAAAAAATACTGTTTATTTCTGTACTACAGGAAGATTTGCGTTGTTTTTCTGTACTTTTTTATAAGTGAACGTACACATCATGATGCTGAATTCATATAAAATCAATAGCGGGAATGCGGCCATCAACATACTTAAAACGTCTGCCGGAGTAATGATTGCAGCTACTACCATAATTAATACAATGGCATGGCGACGGTAAGTTTTCATGAACGTAGGCGTAAGAATTCCGATGCTGGTAAGGAAATAGATCAGAATCGGGAAAAGGAAAATAACACCCATACCCAACACCACCTGTAAAAATAATGTGGTATAATCACTTAAATCATAAAGGGGAACAATAATATCTGAGATTTTAAAAATAACCCCGAAATTGACTGCAAACGGAAGGATAAGAAAATAACCGCATAAAACTCCGGTCATAAAAAGCATCCATACCGCATTAATAATATAAATAGAATTTTTTTTCTCTCTCGGATGTAAAGCCGGACTGATAAAACGCCACAGTTCCCATACAATATAAGGAAATGCTGCTACCATTCCGCCAAAAATTGAAACAGCCATCATGACATTGAACTGCTGATACAATCTTTGTACACGAACAGGAAAGTCCTTTGGAAGATGAATACTGTCTTCACCTAAAATCATTCTTGAAAAATGATTTACAAGTCTGAAGGTAGGGAAATCATTTCTGGTAGGCCCAAAAAAGATATGGTCCATAATCCAGTTGATGTTAAAGCCTACCACAAAAGCGGCAACTATGATAGCAATAATCGATCGGATCAGGTGCCCTCTTAATTCTCCTATATGCCCAAGAAAGGACATGTCTTTACCTTCACTCACAGAATAAAATTTTAAAGCGCAAATTTATAAAAAAAATGACAGAAGCAAGAGTCTGTGAATGATTAGTTAGATTTTACTTACAATCTGCAAAATCATCCCTCAGTTTAACATCTCCTCTGATTTATAAGTTCTAATTAATCCCTTCGTCTAACAATTTATGCAGGTCTATGATCCCGAAATACTTCCCGTTTTCCGTTACTACAAGCTGGCCGATATTATTTTCTTTCAGAATTTTCATGGCTTCTTTGGCCAAAGCACCTTTTTCAATTGTTCTCGGACGGACAGACATGATATCTTTAGCTGACACCTTACTGATATCTTCTCCTTTCATCAGCATTCTTCTTAAATCTCCGTCTGTAATAACGCCAATAATCTGGTCTCCATTCGTTACCACCGTGATTCCGTGACTCGAGGCACTGATGGAAATAATGACATCTCTTATTGAAGAATCTTCCGTAACCTGAGGCTTTTGAGAAGAAAGGAACTGTTCTACTTTTGATGTCAGGTTTTTTCCTAAACTTCCTCCCGGGTGGAATTTGGCAAAATCATTCGCTTTAAAATCATTCAGTTCCATTAAAGCAACAGCCAAAGCATCTCCCAAAGCCATTTGTATAGTTGTAGAGCTGGTGGGTGCCAGTTTATTAGGGCAGGCTTCGATATCAACATGAGTATCCAAAATAACTTCCGAAAATTCTGCCAGTTTACTGGATCTGTTTCCGGTCATTCCAATTAAAGAAGAAGAGTAATCTTTTAAATATGGAACCAGATTGGCAATTTCCGGAGAATTTCCTGAATTCGAGATACATAAAACCACGTCCTGTTTCTGAATAACTCCAAGATCACCATGAATCGCTTCTGAAGCATGTAAAAACTGTGAAGGCGTACCGGTTGAGTTTAATGTAGCAACAATTTTGTTACCCACATGTGCCGATTTTCCGATTCCTACAACAATGAGCTTCCCTTTTGCAGAATGAATGATCTCTACTGCACGGGCAAATTCGTCATCGATTCTGTTTTTTAATTTTTCAAGTTCAGAAATTTCTATTTCTAAAGTGCTTTTTGCAATTGATATAATGTTGGTTCTATCCATTTTACGATGATAAGGTATACAAAAAAGTTCCTAAAAAATGTTATATTTTAAAAAGAATATTTAATATAAATTTTATTTTTTATAAATTCGTTCGCTTTTATTTTAAGCAGAATTTTTATAACTTTGGGTGAGATGCAAATTTAGCAATAGAAAATTAGATGAGCGCAAAAAAAGCCAATTTATCAGGCGAATTGAAAAAGTATTTTGGGTTTTCTACATTTAAGGGCCAGCAGGAACAGATTATAGATAACCTATTGAATGGGAAGGATATATTTGTTTTAATGCCTACAGGTGGCGGAAAATCATTATGTTACCAGCTTCCGGCTCTTATTTCGGAAGGAACGGCAATAGTAGTTTCGCCCCTGATAGCGTTGATGAAAAATCAGGTAGATGCCGTGAACGGCCTTTCATCTGATGATGGGGTAGCACACGTATTGAATTCATCATTAAACAAAACGCAGACCAAACAGGTTTTTGACGATATCAAAAGCGGCAAAACCAAGCTTCTGTATGTAGCTCCTGAATCATTAATTAAAGATGATTACCTGGATTTTTTGAAAGAAGTGAAAATTTCTTTCTTTGCTATCGACGAGGCTCACTGTATTTCAGAGTGGGGACATGATTTCAGACCGGAATACAGAAATCTGAAACAGATTATAGACAAAATCGCCAATGTACCGGTGATTGCTTTAACGGCTACTGCTACTCCTAAGGTTCAGGATGATATCCAGAAAACTTTAGGAATGACCAATGCATTGGTGTTTAAAGAAAGCTTTAACCGTCCTAATCTCTATTACGAAGTATGTCCTAAAATCAATGTAGATAAGGAAATCGTAAAATTTATCAATCAGCATAAAGGAAAATCAGGAATTGTATACTGCCTGAGCCGTAGAAAAGTGGAAGAATTTGCCCAGCTCCTGCAGGTGAACGGAATCAACGCTCTGCCTTATCATGCCGGTCTTGACCAGAAAGTGAGAGTAGCGAATCAGGATAAATTCCTGATGGAAGAGGTAGATGTTATTGTAGCCACCATTGCCTTCGGGATGGGAATTGATAAGCCGGATGTACGTTTTGTGATCCATTACGACTTCCCGAAATCACTGGAAAGTTATTACCAGGAAACAGGAAGAGCTGGAAGAGACGGAGGAGAAGGCCACTGCCTGGCATTCTATGATCCTAAGGATATCGAAAAACTGGAAAAATTCCTGGCTCAGAAACCCGTTTCTGAAAGAGAAATCGGATTACAGCTTCTGAATGAAGTCGTAGGCTATGCCGAAACTTCCATGAGCAGAAGACAATATATTCTATACTATTTTGGAGAAAGTTTTGATCCTGTGAACGGAGACGGAGCAAAGATGTGTGACAACTCATCCAATCCTCCAAAATTGAAAGATGCTACTGCCGATTTAAAAAAGGCCCTGGAGCTGATTAGAGACACAGGCGAGAAGTTCAAATCAAAAGATCTGATATCCGTTATTGCAGGAAAAGAAAATGCAGTGACGAAATCCTATAAGCTTGAACAAAGTTCTCACTTTGGCTTTGGAAAGGATGAAAAAGATAACTATTGGAAAACAATTTTAAGACAGGCGACTGTTCAGAATTTTTTACAGAAAGATATTGAAACCTATGGGGTTTTAAAAATTACAGAGAAAGGAAAAAGTGTTCTGAATGGCAAATCTAAAGACACCTTTTTAATTGCTGAAGACAGAGAATTTGATCTTACCCAGGCGAAAGCTGAAAGTGATCAGGTACAGCAGCAGGCTGGAGGAGGTATGGATCAGAACCTTTTCAACCTGTTGAAAGAATTAAGAAAGAAAGTCGCTAAAAAACATGGAATTCCACCATATACCGTCTTTATGGATCCAAGTTTGGAAGATATGACGGTTCAGTATCCGATTACGGTAGATGAAATTACCAAAATCTATGGAGTAGGGGAAGGAAAGGCCAAAAAATATGGTAAAGAATTCGCAGACTACATCAAAACATACGTAGAAGATAATAATATCGAACGTACCCAGGATATGGTATTGAAGCAGGTGGCCAATAAATCCAGCCATAAAGTTTTCATTATCCAGAGTACTGATAAAAAGATTGATCTTGAAGATATAGCAAGAGCTAAGAACCTTTCTATGGATGAACTCCTGAAAGAGATGGAAAGGATCGTTTACCAGGGAACAAAGCTGAATATTGATTACTATATTGAAGATAATTTTGATGAAGATATTGTAGATGGATTCATGGAATTTATGAACGAATCTGAAAGCGACAGTATGAAAGTATTGCTGGATGAATTCGGGGATGAACTTTCTGATGAAGAAGTGAGAATGTTGAGAATTAAATTTATCAGTGACGTAGCGAACTAAAAGGAGAATACATTTTAGAATATAAATTATAAGTAAGTTTTTCAGCAGAAGAACTTACTTTATTTTGTAATGTGTTAACTCTATAATGAATAGTAATCAAATTAAATTTAAAGCTTAGTTAATTTCTGTTAATTACCATGAAAACGGCGATCTTCACCCTCACAATATTTGAAAGATAACTAAACTTTTTAGTAACTTTGATAGGATGAAAAAAATATCTGTCATATTTATTCTGCCGGACTTAGAAACCGGGGGCGCAGAAAGGATTGTTACCACAATAGCGAATCATCTTTCCAGAGATCGGTTTGAGCCTAAGATTTTGCTATTACGTAAGCAGGGCGGATATTTGAATTTTCTGAAAAAAGATGTCGAAATTATCGATATCAATACTGAAAGAATAAGACATTCATTAAGACCTATTTTAGGAGAGATCTACAGAAGAAAACCGGATATTGTCTTTTCAGGTTTTGGTGAGGTGAATGCTTATTTATCCCTGTTTATAAAACTTTTTCCAAGAACGAAATTTATTGCCAGGGAAACTAATGTTGTCACACAGCATGTAACCCGCAAAGAGATTAAGTTTTTCTATAATTTTTACAACAACTATCAGAAAATTATTGCTCAAAGCGATGATATGATGAAAGATCTTGTCGATAATTTTAATATTAAAAAGAAAAAAATTGTCAAGATCAATAATCCTGTAGACTTTGATTTCATTGAAGATAAAATGGCCTTGTCTTTAAAACCCGAATGCTTCAAATACAATTATAAAAATGTAGTGGCCATTGGAAATCTGTCTTCCAGAAAAGGGTTTGATAACCTGTTAAAGGTTTTTTCAAGGCTTAAAAATGAAAATATTATGCTTCATATTTTGGGAGATGGAAAAGATAAAGACCTTTTGCTTCAGACCAGGGAACTTTTAGGATTAAAAAAAGTGATTTTCCATGGCAGACAGGAAAATCCCTACCAGTATCTTAAATATGCGGACTTATTTGTGCTTTCTTCACGATACGAAGGCTTTCCCAACGTTCTTCTGGAAGCTGGTGCCTGCGGAACTTATTCCCTGGCCAATAACTGTCCCGGCGGAATCAACGAGATTATCCAGCATAATATAAACGGAGAGATTGCAGATATTGAGAACCATGACAGGTTTGCCCGGGAGATTGTAAGAATCCTTCAGGGCAATTATAATCGGGATGCTGTAAAAAATTCCATTAAATCAAGGTTCTCAAAAAATATTATTCTGGATAAATATGAAAAGGTCTTATTGGATCTGGTCAAACCATAATGACTCCATTTGCTTTATAGACTGTTAATTTCTTACTTTTGAGGCTACAAATTTTATCTGAAAACCCATTTTATTCATGAATAAAATCCAAAAATTAGGATGTGCCTGTGAGAAACCTGATTTCCATTATACCGAATTCAGAAGTTCAGAATTAGGAATCGATCATACCAACGGAAGAAATGGAGAAGTGTCTATCCAACAGTGCAAATTATGCCAGAGAATCTGGATTCATTACCTTGTGGAATATGAGCATTATTCCAGATCAGGAAGATGGTATAAAGGAATTGTTTCGAAAAAAGACCGTCCCAACATCACTCCGGAAAATGCAGTAGAATATCTGGAAAGCCTTGAATGGTATGTCTATGGAGGCTCATTTTTTGAAAGTACGGAAACCATTGGACAAGGAAAGTTGAATATATAATTTTGCTATACTGATTTCTTACAATTAATACCGATCTATGAAGCCACTTATTTTCGCTGTTTTAATGTTGAATTCTGTTGTTATGATTGCTCAGCAGAAAACCATCTCCAGAAAAGAGTTATTAAAAACGGCTCTTGATCAGCAAGTAAAATCCACAGAAATTCAGGAAATAACTATGGCTGCAGGACAAGGAGCTCCCGAGCATCTGCATCCCTGTCCGGTTTTGGGAATCATCAATTCCGGAGAAGCCGTTTTTCAGATAGAAGGACATGAGAAAGTGGTACTTCATACAGGAGATGCTTTTTACGAACCTAAAAATGTAAAAATCCTTCGTTTTGATAATGCATCAGCTGAAAAACCGCTTGTATTTACCGCAATTTATCTGAAGGAAGGCAATGAAGAAAATATAAAATTCATAAAATAATACTTTTCATTAAACTGGAGCATATAATTACCATTTTTAAAATTGATAAAACTCACTTTGGTGCTTGGTAATTTATATGTAAATTTGTAAGAATTAAGATAGATAATAATAAACAAATTCATACAATAACATGAGTCAATTCGATGTTACCGTAATAGGTTCTGGTCCCGGTGGTTATGTTGCTGCTATCCGTGCAGCACAATTAGGTTTCAAAACAGCAATTATTGAAAAATATTCAACTTTAGGCGGAACTTGTCTTAACGTTGGATGTATTCCGTCAAAAGCACTTCTTGACAGCTCTGAGCATTTCGAAAATGCAAAACACAATTTTGCAGGTCACGGAATCATCATCAACGAGCCGCAAGCGGATATTGCCAGAATGATCGAACGTAAAAACGAAGTGATCAAGCAGAATACTGACGGAATCAGCTACCTGATGAACAAAAATCAGATTACTGTTTTTGAAGGAGTAGGAAGCTTCGAATCTGCTACTCAGATTAAAGTGACTAAAAACGACGGTTCTTCTGAAACGATCGAGTCTAAATATACCATCATTGCAACAGGTTCCAAGCCATCTACATTGCCTTTCATCTCTTTAGACAAAGAAAGAGTGATTACTTCTACGGAAGCTTTAAACCTTAAAGAAATTCCTAAGCATTTAGTAGTAATCGGAGGTGGAGTAATTGGTCTTGAACTAGGTTCGGTATATCTAAGACTGGGAGCACAGGTAACGGTTGTTGAATTTATGGATAAAATCATCCCTGGAATGGATGGAGCTTTAAGCAAAGAATTGACTAAAGTTCTTAAAAAACAAGGAATGAAGTTTATGCTTTCCACTGCGGTATCTGCAGTTGAAAGAAACGGAGATACTGTAAAGATCACGGCTAAAGATAAAAAAGGTGAAGAAGTAGTTGTAGAAGGAGATTACTGTTTGGTTTCTGTAGGTAGAAAACCTTACACAGACGGTCTTGGTCTTGAAAAGGCCGGTGTTGAGCTTGACGAAAGAGGAAGAGTAAAAGTAAACGATCACCTGCAGACTAATGTTGCTAATATCTATGCGATCGGTGACGTTATCAAAGGAGCTATGCTTGCTCACAAAGCTGAAGAAGAAGGAGTTTTCGTTGCTGAAACATTGGCAGGACAAAAACCTCACATCAACTATAACCTGATTCCTGGTGTTGTGTACACATGGCCGGAAGTTGCTGGAGTTGGTAAAACTGAAGAGCAGCTGAAAGAAGAAGGTGTTGCTTACAAAGTAGGATCTTTCCCGATGAGAGCTTTAGGTAGAAGCCGTGCAAGTGGTGATATCGATGGTCTTGTGAAGATTATTGCAGACGAAAAAACTGATGAGGTTTTAGGAATGCATATCGTAGGAGCAAGAGCTGCTGACCTTATTGCAGAAGGGGTAATTGCTATGGAATTCCGTGCAAGCGCTGAAGACATCGCAAGAAGTTCTCACGCTCACCCAACCTATGCAGAAGCTATCAAAGAAGCTGCATTGGATGCTACCGCAAAAAGACCTATTCATATGTAATATCTGATTAAAGGATTTAATCATTTAAATATTTAAAATTAAAGGCTGTTTCTTTTGGAGACAGCCTTTTTTATAGATTTTTGCTATAAAGAACGAAACTTGGTTTTGAAAAAAAATCATCTATAAACCAATAACTGTTTACATCATTTTCAGATGGTCATAAAACTTAGAATGTTTTTGTGCAATGTTGAACTGGATCCCAAAAGTTATCCCTTTAAAATATTTTTCTTTATGAATGGGAAAAGCATATCCTGTATTGAGAAATATCGCATTAAATAAGGAAAAACCTATTCTCGGTTCCAATGAATATGGATTACCAGAGACTCCGATCAAAAGCCCGGCACGAAGAATGTTGACATTCATCTCAGGAATAAATTTATCTTTATCATTAACATGGGTATAAAGTAAAGAAGGGCCAAGGATAATAGAACCATCATAACTATTTCCCAATCTGATTCTAATCCTGCCTGAAGGACATTTCTTCCGGTATAACGATAGGAAAGACCCAATGCTGTTTTTTCCAGCAGCTGAGCATTTGAAAAAAACGTTAAAAAAATAAGAGGTAGGATTATCAATTTTCTCATGATTATTTTTGTTCAAATATAAAGGTTTCAGAGGCTTTACAAAAGATGAAGATAGGCCTTTAAAGAATTATAATAGCATTGACTAGGATAGCATCTTCAAATTTCCGTACCTTTGTCAGCTAATTTTATCATCAATGCAACTCGGAAGAACTCAAACTTTAACAATTTCAGAAAAAATTAATTCAGGATGGATCCTCGTAGATGAATCCGGTGAGAAGGCTTTTCTGCCTAAAATCTTTATTCAGGAAGAAAAAGAAACAGGTGAAGAAGTTGAAGTTTTTGTATATCAGGATGATGATAAATTAAAAGCAACCACTGAAATTCCTTTGGCTGAAGTAGGTGAATTTGCGGTAATGAGCTGTGTCCAAAGCCTTCCTAGCGGAGCTTTTATGGACTGGGGAATCATTAAAGATTTATTTATTCCTTACAAGCAGCAGAAAACCAAAATCATTGAAGGGAAAAGATATCTGGTTTATATCTATGTAGACGAAGATATGGAACTGATTACAGGTACTACGAAGTTCAAAAGAAATCCTCAGTATGATGATCTTCCGTTCAAAAAAGGTGACAAAGTAGATCTGATTATGATGAACGAAAGTGAACTGGGCTGGAATGTGATCATCAACAAAAAATACATTGGTTTGATCTATGCTTCCGATGTTTTTAAAAAACTGTATCCATTTTCAGAAGAAACAGGATACATCAAAGCTATCCGTGAGGACGGTAAAATAGATGTTTCTTTGCAGCCGGAAGGTTTTGAAAATATTGATGAGTTCAAACAGAAGATTCTGAACAAACTGGAAGAAAATTACGGACTTTTGTATGTGTCCGATAAATCTTCTCCTGAAGAGATTAAAGATGAGCTTCAGATGAGTAAGAAAAACTTTAAGAAAGCAATCGGAGGACTTTATAAAGATAAGATCATCGATATCTCAGACGATAAAATCAAATTATTATAAAACAAAAAACGGGCAGAAATTTCTGCCCGTTTTTTGTTACTCCCTGTTTTTGATCAAAAGCCATCCGTTGTAGATTCTTCCGTCAGAAACTTTTATGGTATACCAGTAATTTCCTGTAGAAATAGGATGGGATTCATATCTTCCGTCCCACTGGAAAGGTTTATTTCTGATAATCTCTTTGTAGATTACAGCACCTCTTCTGTCATATAAACTTATCTCTGTTCCCGGATAGTTTTCCAATCCTGCTATTCTCCACGCATCATTGATTCCATCTCCGTTAGGACTGATGGCATTGGGAATATTGAATATCGAGAAGTTTTTCTGTCCGATAATACATCCGGATTTTGTTCTCACATAAACGGTGTATTCTCCCATACTTAAATTGGTGAAAATGTTGGAATCCTGCCATGTGGAATTATTTAAAGAAAATTCAAAGTTTCCGCTCTGAGAAAGAATAACGGTCGCTGTATTGTTCGTGATATTGACAGAAACAATATGTGCTAAAACAGAATAGCTTACCTGAGTTGAACTTGTATTTTCACAACCGAAAATATTGGCCACTTTTACAGTATACGTTCCCGGAGTCGTTACAGTAATTGTTTGAGTGGTTGCTCCGGTATTCCATTCATAAGACATAAATCCTGGTCCTGCATCCAGAACAACAGACTTTCCTTCACAAAAATCAAGCTTATCAGGAAGTTGAACAAAAGGTTTTGGATTTAGGGTAAGACTTAACCGAACTCCTTTGAAACATCCGTCAGGCGTTGCCACTCTTACGTGAATAAGTGTTGTTCCGGTATTCAATACGTAAGCCGAAGGATTGGCAATAGGGTTGCCTGCCGTATCAGTGTAGGTAAAAATATAACCGGCCGGATTATTAATAATACTGGCTTCATAAGAATGAAGATCGACAGTCATTGAATTTGCGGTAGTTGAATTACATAAAACCTGTGTTACATCTTTTGCAGGAACATTATCAGTAGACAGAGTTACTGTTATTGCCAGTTTTTCAGATTCACAGTTGTTTAATGTTTGCGTTACATAATAGATTTGTCCGCTTACCAGAGGAGTTGACATTGGAATTACATTTCCTGCTGCATTATAAAATTTAAGAGCAGTTCCCGTTACAATCAGTTTTTCTAAAGTAGGGTTGGCAGAAGCACAGAAATCCTGATTTACATTGGCTGTCGGTTTAGGAGTTGTATTTACCGTTACCAGAACTGCTGTTTTATTACTCTCACAACCATTAATAGTCTGAGAAGCATAATAGGTCTGTCCATTGATAAGAACAGTTGTTGCAGGTACAATATTTCCTGCCGCATCATACCATTTTATATTCTGACCTGTGATCTGTATGTCAGAGATTTTAGGATTATTGGTGGCGCAGAATGTTTGCTGGGTATTAGCCGTTGTCGGAAGAGCTGTTGATGTCACAATTACATTCTGGTTCTGAGTAGCGGTATTTCCATTTCCGTCGTTATAAGTCCAGTGGATAATATAGTTTCCGGGGTTTGAATAAGATAAAGGATCTGTTGTTGTTGCAGTAATTGGTCCTGCACAGTTATCAGTAGCAGTAGGAATAGTAGTAACCGTTGTATGACAGTCTCCTGTAATGTCTGCCAGCAGAGTAACATCAGGAACCGGAGCCGCATTATCACCTACAATCACGTTTACTGTAAAAGTCCCATCACAAGCACCTGATCCTGAAACCTGGCATATATATGATCCTGCCTGAGCTGTTGTTGCATTTGGAATAGTAGGGTTTTGCTCATTGGATGTGAAGCCATTTGGCCCGGTCCAGCTATATACTGTTCCTCCGGTAGCGTTGAGTTGGATTGCCCCATTAGGACATACCGGCGAATTAGAAGTAACAACCGCTGCAGAGGTACAATCCTGAAATTTAGCAATGAAAATATCATTTCCACCACCTGGCGACTGTTGAAAGGTTCCCGGTGTTGCAATACCAGCTGAATTCCCACTTGACATGCCTGTCAGATAAATGGCACCTTCATCATCTTTTGTCGCCTCTCCCTGTTGCGTTGCACCGTTTCCTGTGTAATAGGTTCCCCATTCTTTTACATCATTCTGATTGTATTTAATTAAAAACGTAGAAATATACATTGCGGGCATTCCCATATAGGCACCCGGAGTAGAGATGTCGGGCTGCCCGCTGGAATGCAGTCCTGTAAAAAAAACATTTCCGTTAGTATCAGGATATGCCAATAGCTGGAAAGAGCCTGTAAAGTTAAAATAGCTTTTGCTAATCGCATTCGTAGTTAAATTTACCCTCCATATTCCAGGCTGTCCCATTGGAAAAGCGGTAGTTGAATATCTTCCCGGAAGAATTAAAGTATTGTTTACAATTCTGGCTTTCCATATCTGTTCCGAACCACTGTTTCCATAATAGCTTGATCTCAGAATTGAAGTTCCTGATTTTGAAATCTTAAGGTATAGTCCGTCTGATTCCCCTCCTTTTAACGGTTGAAAAGCATTGCTCATAGGGATTGCAGAAGATTGTGTTGCTCCAATTATTTCAAGGTTATCGCTTGAGGAGAGAATTTGGAAAATGGAAGTAGAACCGTCACTTCTTCCAAAGTAAGTAGCCCAATCGACATTCCCTGTTGTTGAATTCAGAGATGCCAGAATACCGTCTGTATACCCGATCGGTGTTGATTTTGCAGGCTGCATGGCGTTAACAGTCGGAAAGTCAGCACTGAAAGAATCACCACCAATGTATACATGATTTTGATTGTAGGAAACAGTATAGAGTTTATTCTGCCTGCTTGAAGAAAACTCTTTTTCAAAAGCAAAACTTCCGTTATTATTAAACTTTACCAAAACAATATTTTCATTATATTGTGCTCTTTGAACGGTTCCGCCTGCATAAATATTAAAACTTTCATCAAAATCTACATCTGCAAATCCGTCATTCATTCCGAAACCATAGTAAGTTCCCCAAAGCCTCTGCCCGGTTTTGGTCAGTTTCATCAGAAATGCATCAAGAGCGCCGGCAACATTTTGCTGATAGGTCCCGGAAGTAGCGAAGTTTGTGGTACTGGTAGTGGTTCCGAAAACATAGCCCTTACTCTGAAGATCTGTTTTTATCCTGCCGTAATCTTCTCCGTATCCTCCTGCATAGCTTCCCCATATTCTTGTGGGTACCGGATCTATTACAATGGTCTTGTCAGAAGTATTTACAGGAGCGGCAAATCCAAAAGTATGGTCTCCAAGATCCTTAAAAGAAACTTCAATATTTTTTTTGGTATTTCCGACAACCCAGCTGTTAGGAATATCTTCATAGATTTCCCCAAACCGCACACTCATGGTGAGCCTACCATTGTTTATTAAAGTAGGAGCTCCATTAAATTTCATTTGTATGTCTGAAATTTTTCCACCAGGATTGATGATGAAATTATATTCGATGGGTTTTAAAGTATCGTTAGGTTTAAAGAATACCAAATCTATATGAGGGTATATATTCTTATAGCGGATTTTTTGATATCGGTGAACATTACTAATGCCTTTTGGATTATCTGGAAGGTTATAATAGTTATCATAATCCGGAGATCGGCCTTCCGCAGTAATTGTTGATTGGGTATTGGAATTCACGAGATCAATATCTACCCTGTGAATCAGCTTTTCATAAATATATTCACGGATATGATACTGATCTGGTACTGAAAGCGCATTTTTTTCCTTTTTTGAAAAATCAGGATTACTGGTTTTCTTTATTTCGTAAATATCGTAAGAAAATCCTCTGGTTCGAAGCTGTACATTAAGACCATTTGAATGGAAAAGGTATCGTACATCTCGATTTACCTTCCCGTTCTGATCCGTAATCTGACCTTTGTTTTCATAAAAATAATAGAAATTGTTTTCAGAAACTTTTTTCTGTGAAAATAGAAGTACCGCGCTCAATAGTGAGAACAGTGAAAGAATTTCCTTCATCAGGTTATTAATTTTGCGGCAAAGATATAAAAATAGACTTCTCATTAAATAATAACTAATCACAAACTTTCATTCACAAACATGATGGATATCATGACATATTTGTTTAATTTTTATGTTTAACAATTTTGTCAAAAATAAATTTTACTATAAATTTGCACAAATTTGTTTAACAAAAATGTCAAATCAAGCAAAAAAAGACCAAACACAGGAATTGATCAAGGAGACAGCGAAGAATTTATTCTTTGTGAAAGGAAAGTTTGATGCTACTACGCAGGAGATTGCAGATGAAGCAGGAGTGAACAGAACCCTTATTAATTATTATTTCCGTTCAAGAGATAAGCTTATCCAGATCATCTTTGATGAAGCGCAAAGAGTAGAACAGGAAAAATCGAAGATCATTCAGAATTCAGCTCTTCCTTTTAAAGAGAAGATCAGCAAATTTATAGAAAGCAGTCTTTCCACAAGCCTTCAGTATCCATATCTGGAAACGTATATCGTGTCACAGATCAATAAAGGAACCTGCCATCACAGAGAAATTGAGGAAGATATCCTGAACGATATGTACAAGGATATTGAAAAAGAAATGGAATTGGGAAATATTGAGAAAATGGCACCCGTTCAGTTTATTCTGAATATGGTTTCGCTACTGGTATTTCCTAGTGCTATAAGACCATTATTCATGGAGAATCTATTAATTAATGATGAAGAATATGATAAGATTATTTCTGAACGAAAAGAAATTATTATCAATATGTTGTTCAAAAACTAAAAAAAACTAAAGTATTTCTGAAAATGATTCGTCAAATAGAAATAAATAATGAATGAAAATTAAATAAAAAATAAACGAAGTATAAAATTATGAATAGAAAACGTATAACTGCTACAAAGCTAAAAATTGGGATAGCTTCAGCATTTATGATTTTCGGCTCAACCCTGATGTCTGCCCAGCAGCAGGTTTCCCTGCAGGAAGCAATTAAACAGGCACTTCAAAATAAAGCAGAAGCTAAAAAAGCTGCTTTACAGGTGAAAAAAGCCGAATACAAGATTGATGAAGCCAGAGCCGGTGCCCTTCCTCAGGTCACTGCGACGGCAGGCTTAACTTATAATCCGATTATTCAGGAATCTTTGCTGGAATTTGGAGGAGAGAAAATCAGAGCTCAGTTTGGGCAGCCTTGGGGTTCAACAGCTTCTGTACAACTTCAGCAGGCGATATTTGATCAGAGAGTATTTACAGGACTGAAAGCGGCAAAGTCAACAAGAGAGTTTTATGTACTGAATGCTCAGTTAACCAATGAACAGATTATTGAAAATGTTGCAACAGCTTATTATCAGGTGTTCGTACAGGAGGAAAACCTTAAAACGGTAACAGCCAGCTATGCCAACACTGAAAAAGTAAGAAATGTCATTAAAAGCTTGGTTGATAACGGTTTGGCAAAAGCAATCGATTTGGACAGAACCAATGTTCAGCTTACCAATATCGGTTCCAACAAGCAGGCTTTAATCAATTCTGTGGAGCTTTCAAAAAATGCCCTTAAGTTTTATATGGGAATCCCGATTTCTACAGACATCGAGCTTGAAGAAAAAGAAATCGAACCAAAACCTGAATTGATTGCGAGCAACGTAAATCTTAATGATCGTACGGAGCTTAAAGTTTTAAATAAAAACAGGGAACTTTTGGTTTTCAATAAAAAAGCGACTGAAGCTTATCTTTATCCATCAGTAAATCTAACAGCGAACTACGGATGGGGAGCCAACGGAGCCAAATTCCCATTGACCAATGGCCTTAGTAAAGGCGTTCTCTGGAGCGATTTTTCAGCAATTGGTTTGAATGTCAATATTCCTATTTTCACGGGTGGAGCTACCAAAGCGAAAATCAATCAGGCAGAAATTGATATTCAGGATCTTGATGTTGATATTGAAAACACTCAGCTGAGCTTAAGTTTAGATTATAAAAATGCCGTTACCAATATGGAAAATGCATTGATCAATCTCGAAAGCATGAAAGATAATGTAGGATTGGCAGAAAGAGTTCAGAAAAATACCCAGTCAAACTACCAATATGGGCTGGCAACACTTACAGAAGTGCTGGATTCTGAAAATGCTCTTACGCAGGCAAAACAGAACTATTCTAATGCATTGCTGGATTATAAACAGGCAGAGATCAAGCTGATAAAAGCTAAGGGTGAACTAAACACACTACAAAACTTATAATAAACTAAAATGAAAAAAACTTTAATATATATCATCGTAGCAGCTGTACTGGTTGGTTTAGCCGCTTACAAGATTGCCGGAAACAAAGAAAAACAGACTCAGGAAGTAAAAGAAGTTGCCAAGCAGGTAGATAAAATCAATGTTAATATTGTAACCGTTACAAGGGAAAATATTGATACCGACTACTCAGCCAACGGAACTTTTATTCCTAAGCAGGAAATGAACCAGTCTTCTGAAATATCAGGACGTATTGTAAGCGTTCTGGTAAAAGAAGGTTCAAGGGTAGGAGCAGGACAGGTTTTGGCAACGATTAAAAAAGATGCTATCGAAGTGGATGTTACCCAGGCTCAGAACAATCTTCAGAATGCTATTATTGATAACCAACGCTATGAGAACGCATATAAAACAGGCGGAGTTACAAAACAACAGCTTGATAACTCAAGACTACAGCTGAAAAATGCTCAGGCTGCAGTAAGAGCTCAAGGTGTGAAAGTAAATGATACAAGCATCCGTGCTGGAATCAGCGGTACTATCAACAAGAAAATGGTTGAACCCGGAACGGTGGTTTCTCCGGGAACATCGATGTTTGAAATCGTTAATATCAACAGTCTGAAGCTTTCTGTTTTGGTAGATGAAAGCCAGATCGGAAAAATCCAGTTAGGTCAGGAAGTTCCGATTAAAGTAAATGTTCTTCCGGAAGACTCTTTCGTAGGGAGAATTACTTTCATCGCTCCTAAAAGTGATGCTTCTCTGAATTTCCCAGTTGAAATCGAAGTACAAAACAGAGGAAACCTTAAGGCTGGTATGTATGCAACAGCTAAATTCAGTACAAACAACGGCGCAGAAACTCAGAATATGCTGACCGTTCCTGCAGAGGCCTTTGTTAACGGAGTAAGCTCTGGACAATTATTCATTGTCCAGAATGGTGTTGCTAAATTGATCAAAGTAACCATCGGAAAAGTTTACGGAGATAAAGTTCAGATTTTAAGTGGATTGAATGGAGGAGAGCAGGTGGTAACCAGTGGACAGATCAACCTGGACAACGGATCTAAAGTGAACATTGTAAAGTAGCAGATCTATGAAGTTAGCAGAAATATCGATCAAAAGACCCTCGCTGGTAATTGTATTATTTACAATTCTCACGTTGGGAGGTATCCTGAGTTATACACTCATGGGGTACGAATTGATTCCGAAGTTTGAAACCAATATGGTAACCATTTCTACGGTATATCCGGGAGCTTCGCCTGCAGAGGTGGAAACCTCCGTAACCCGAAAAATTGAAGATGCCGTAGGTTCTTTGGAAAACGTAAAAAAAGTAGAATCTTCTTCATACGAAAGCTTATCCGTAATCATGGTTCAGCTGAATGATGGAGCCGATGTAGATTACGCTTTAAATGATGCGCAGAGAAAAGTAAATGCGATTCTGGCAGACCTTCCGGAAGATGTGAAGGCGCCGTCTCTGAATAAATTCTCCTTAGATGATTTACCGATTATCACCATGAGTATTTCATCGGATAAACTGAACAGTAAGGACCTTTATGATTTATTGGATAAAAAGATTGAACCTATTTTCTCCCGTGTAAACGGTGTGGCTCAGGTTGACCTTGTAGGTGGACAGGAGAGAGAAATTCAGGTAAATCTTGATGAGAAAAAATTACAGGGGTACGGACTTTCCATTGGAGACGTACAACAGGCAATTCTTTCATCAAACTTAGATTTCCCTACAGGAAGTTTGAAAACGAGAACTACAAAATCTACGATCAGACTTTCAGGAAAGTATAAATCTACGGAGGAAATGAACAACCTTGTTGTTTCCAATAAAAACGGAGCTCAGGTACGTTTATCTGATATTGCAACCGTTTTCGACTCTCAGAAGGATGTTGAAAAAGTAGCGAGATTCAATCAGTTCCCTACGATTTTGATGCAGGTTAAAAAACAATCTGACGCGAATGCCGTTGCCGTATCTGAAAGTGTTCAGAAGACCATCAAAACAGTAGAAGAAGCCTATAAAGTTCAGGGAGTAAAAGTAAAAATCGTAAACGATACGACAGAATTTACCCTTGAATCAGCCAACCACGTTATTTTCGACTTATTCTTAGCGATTATCCTCGTGGCAATTGTAATGTTACTATTCCTTCACAGTATCAGAAACGCATTCATCGTAATGGTTTCTATCCCGGCTTCATTGGTGGCAGCGTTCATCGGAATGAACCTGATGGGATATACTTTGAACTTAATGAGTTTACTTGGACTTTCACTTGTGGTAGGGATCCTGGTGGATGACGCGATTGTAGTACTGGAAAACATTTACCGTCACATGGAGATGGGTAAAAGTAAGATCAGAGCAGCGTATGATGGAGCTTCAGAAATCGGATTTACTGTTGCGGCAATTACCCTGGTAATTGTAGTGGTATTCTTACCGATCGCGATGAGTTCAGGTCTTGTAGCCAACATCCTTGCCCAGTTCTGCGTCACGGTAGTTATTGCCACCTTGTTATCATTATTGGCTTCATTTACCATTATTCCTTGGTTATCATCAAGATTCGGTAAACTGGAACATTTAACAGGGAAAAACTGGTTCGAGAAATTCATTCTTTGGTTTGAAGGATTAATAGACAAGTTTACACACTGGATCACAGGAATCCTTGAATGGTGTCTGAAAACGACGTTAAGAAGAATTTCAACAGTGGTAATCACATTCATTGTTTTAATCAGTTCATTCATGCTGGTAGCATTCGGGTTTATCGGAGGAGAGTTCTTCCCACCAATCGACCGTGGCCAGTTCCTGGTACAAATGGAATTGTCAAAAGATGCAACCGTTGAGAAGACAAACCAGTTAACGTTAGAAGTTGAGAAATTCTTAAGAAATGATAAAGATGTTGTAGATCTTATCACAACAGTCGGACAACAGTCTACTGGTTTTGGTGGTGCTCAGGCAACTACTTACCAATCTGAGGTTCAGGTGAACTTAACTGATAAGTCTGAACGTTCTGAAAGTACCAACATCAAAGCTGCAAAAATAAAAAGACAGCTGGAAGAGAAATTTACAGGAGTTGAGTTTAAAACGGCTCCAATCGGTATCATGGGTGCGGAAAATGCTCCTATTGAAATGGTAGTAACAGGACCGGATAACGCTACAGCAGTGAAAGAAGCAACAAGAATCCTTGAGCTATTGAAAAAAGTTCCTGGAGCAGTAGACGCCGAATTATCAACCGATACAGGTAGCCCTGAAGTTCAGGTAAGTATCGACAGAGATAAAATGGCAGCTTTAGGCCTGAATCTTTCAAGTGTAGGACAGACGATGCAGACCGCATTCAACGGAAATACAGACGGAAAATTCAGAGCGGGAGAATATGAATATGATATTAATATCCGTTTCGGTGATGTGAACAGACAATCTATTGATGACGTTAAAAACCTTATGTTTACAAACCCTCAGGGGCAGCAGGTTCGTTTAAGTCAGTTTGCTAATGTGGAAATGGGTTCAGGACCGAGTTTGCTTGAACGTAGAGATAAATCTCCTTCTGTAAAAGTAAGAGCGAAAGCTGTTGGTAGACCGGTAGGGGACGTAGCGAATGAATGGGCAAACCAGTTCATGAACAGCGATAAAAAACCTGTAGGTGTAGATTATATCTGGAGTGGAGATATGGAGAACCAGCAGGAAGGTTTCGGTACGTTAGGAATTGCATTATTGGCCGCTATCGTATTGGTATACCTGGTAATGGTTTCACTATATGACAGTTTCGTGTATCCTTTCGTGGTATTGTTCTCAATCCCGTTGGCGATGATCGGGGTAATGGTTATCCTTGCCTTAACAGCCAACTCGCTGAACATTTTCACCATGTTGGGTATGATTATGTTGATTGGTCTGGTAGCGAAGAATGCGATCCTTATCGTTGACTTTACGAATGCAAGAAAAGCAGCTGGTGCCAATACTCATGATGCCCTGGTACAGGCGAACCACGCACGTCTTCGTCCGATCCTGATGACCACCATTGCGATGATCTTCGGTATGTTACCGATCGCATTGGCAACAGGTGCCGGAGCAGAGATGAACAAAGGTCTTGCATGGGTAGTAATCGGTGGTCTGACATCGTCACTATTCCTTACCCTGATCATTGTGCCGGTAGTATATTCATTATTTGACTCTCTTTTAAGAAGAATGGGACAACATAAGAAAGTAGACTACGAAGCTGAAATGAAAGCTGATTACGTACACAGAGAACTGAATGAAGACGGATTTACTCCGAAGCATTTGGATAAATAAATTAAACCTTTAATTAACCGAAAGCCGTGTCATCTTGATACGGCTTTTTTTGTTGGTAAATGTCATTCTGACGAAGGAAGAATCTCGTTTTGTAGTCTTTCCTATGAGATTCTTCACTTCATTTCATTTCGTTCAGAATGACAAACGTAGACTGTTAACTTTTGGCTCATTCAATAGGAGCGGCCTTACTCCTGAGCTCAGATGAAGGAAGCATGCTTAATTCTATAACGTTCATTATTCGGCTTTAGATTCTGTGTTAACTTCCAAATATTTTTTATACATTTATATTTATAAAAGCGACCTTGAGTTAGCTTGCGTAGGGTGAACGTCTTTGATTTTTACCCTACTTTCTT